>JAUPKS010000392.1 GCA_030837315.1 Planctomycetota bacterium | reverse complement strand
TGGAACTTTTTGGGCCCAATGCCAGTTTCAATTTGCCGGCTTCGATTTCATCGAGATAGGAAGAAAACGACGCCCCGGTATCCAGGATAAAGTTTAGGGGCAGGGAACGGTTGATTTGTACCGGTATAGAAACAATATTATCAAAGACCTGGACCGGGATACCTTTACTGCTGATTCCGCCGGCAAACCGGAAACCTCGAGGATTATCACCCTGGCCCACGATAAACAATAATAGCGCTAGAAAAACAATCAAGCACGTTTTTCGCTTGCCGCTAATATACTTTTGAATTTTAATCTCATTCATGTTTTTCATTAAAGGTCCCGTAATAGTGATAGAATTATTTAGACAATATTCTAAAACAAAAATAGTTCTTTTTCAATCCCTGGCCATTGAAATGTCAAGGGTGCGTCATTTTTTCATTCTTTTTCTACTCTTAGATCAGGATGTTATTCTTATCTTTCATGATCATCATTTTTTCCCGTACCCCCGTACCTCCGTACCTCCTTACCTCTGGAGTGATTGTTGCAGGGTGATATTGAAATCGTTGTTCCTGAACAATATATCTTGTTTTCCATTGGTACTGTTGCTCCATATTCAACATTCAAAACCGCAGCACTGTACTTCTTTAATGAGCGATTTAATCAAGTCCCCACATAATTATTCTTTTTTTTCTTATACTACAAAAAGTAAAGGTCCTATTGGCATCAGGGATATATCGAAATCCCATCATCCGGGCAATACCAATAGCTAAATTTCTGATTGTTGCCATCACACGAGGCCCATTGTCAGTACGAATACGACAACGATCTTCATCATATGTGACATCTCTAACCCAATGAACTCTATTCTCAATTTCCCAATGTCCTCGATTCAGTTCCAGTAACCGCTGAGCGGAGGCTTTTTCTTGATTTAGGCTGGTTACTCCATAGGCAATTTCTGTAGATGATCTCTCATCGCCACGGTGGTAACGTTTTATTTCCCGCTCCACAATAAAAAATTGCTTGGCGCTGGGGAAATCGCAACAATCGTATACTTCCGGCTCATTACTTACCCAGATACGACGGATTTCTATACGCCCATGTCCTTTATCGGTGGTTTGGTAATCCGGCTTGGATTTGGAGTTTTTTTTAAATCAAGGTATTTGATGTCTCCCAATAGAGTCGGCTGATTCTCTTTGACAGTCAGTAAATAATGGGCTTTTTTTTCTTCCACCAGGTATTTGGCTGTTTCTGTTTGAGTGTGTAAAGCATCCGCTGTCACTATCGCCCCTTCTATATCTATATTTTTAAATAAAGGCTTCACATGCTTGATCTCATTGGTTTTTTCATCCACTTCTTCTTGCGCAAACACGATGCCTTCTTTATGTATCACGGCACTTAGAAGGTGGATGCCTTTTGGCGAACGGGAGCCATTATGACTGCCCCGCAGAGTCTTGCCGTCTATGGCAATGCCACAACCCTTGAGACCATTCGGAATCTCAATCAGTTTTTGTTCTAATAACCATTGGCCCATATGTCGGTCGAATTTATCGGCATCGATCCGCTTTATCAACCGACGAATGGTGGGCTCACTGGGCGGCGTTCCCCGATTGCTGCCAAAACGAATCAATTCTTCACTGGAAAGACTATTGCTCCAGTCGCCAATGGCTCGATACCCCTTGCAACCAGAAAGTACCGCGCACACTGCTATCGACAGCACTGTTGCCAATGGGTGCCGTCTCCCCTGTCTTCTCCTAGGGTCGGTAAATTCTTCAATACGTTTTAATAATTTATCTATTGGAAACTTAATCATTGTGTCCAACCTCCTTCTATCCTTTAATAATGAAACATCGTAGGGAATTAAATCCCCAGATAATATCTCATTGGCTCTCTTACAAAGATTGTAAATGTATACCGCTTTCACCTGTCCATGGTGATAATAGTGCTGGTTACTCCTGGAATAACCCTCGGTATATCCCACATGTTTCCAATTGGCCGCTTTATAACAGGTCCCTTTAAATCGTGATTCATCGACAAACGTCTCGGCTAAATAGATTGGATGGCCATAAACCATCTCAAAATCTGAGCATAATCTTTTCAAGTTTAGAGATAGAATTTTACTGGCAAGATTCTTTTGCGATACCCAGGGCAATATTAAAAATCTTGAATTATTGGCAATAAAACGCAATCTACGGTATTTCTTCTCTCCGCTCCAGCCAATATAACGTTCCCTAACTCCACAATTCTTCGCTGCAGAACTCCAACCTATCAGGGCGACCCACTCCCCTTCTAATTGAGCAATGTAACGAAGGGATTTACCTCCAAGCCATTTTAATCCAAGGTAATGGTATTGCTGCATGAAAGCATTCCATCGGCTTAACTCTTCATGCCGTACGGGTCTTACCACTAAACGGTCAAGTACATTTTCATGGTTCATCAACAAAAGTATATCAGAAAAATGAGAAAAAAGCCATAGGGGGCACCCAAATTATCAAGCATTCAAATAGAAAAAAAAGAATGACGTAGCCCTGATTGAAATGTCACTGTAATGTTTTGGTCCCAGGCTCTGCGGGGCAGGGGCAGGTTTGGAACTACCTGCGTTGGGAATAACTGCCGGTAAAAAAATGGCCGGTCGAGTAGGAGTGGGGGATAACCCGCTCCCCTCATCGAACCGTCCACAATGAGTATAGACTTTATCTACCTGTTAAAACCTACTCCTTATATAATAATAAATATGCTCTGTGTAAATGTGGAAAAGATAACGAATCGATTGATCTAATTGCATTTCCAGTATACGGCTCACCGATAGTCTTCTTCCACTAAGGCATGCACAGTTGAAGCCCGCTTTAGCATCATAGATAAATCAAGCCATATCTCTTTAACCCTGAGTATAGGCTTTCTCCATCTCTGAGAGGTTTGCTTCGTCGTTGGCTTCTACCTGCTTGGCCTTTTGGTAAAGTTTCCATCTTAGGAGAGAGAGTTTGACGGGAATGCCCGTTTCCCGTAGTGGAGTTTTTAACGCTCAAGCGGTCCCTCTTTCCTCAATGGATACATGATTGAAGTACGGTCTCTTGGCTCTGTGGGAGTTACCCCACTTCATTGCTACTAT
>JAUPKS010000391.1 GCA_030837315.1 Planctomycetota bacterium | reverse complement strand
TCTATGGAAAGCCATGACCGTGTAGCCAAAGAATTCGGCTGATTGAGATAGACACAGGTTGGTTCAACCTTCATTCCATCTTTCATCTCTAAGATCTTCATTTTTGTATAATTCCCGAGCAGGGAGCCCATAATACTTTTGTACTTGGGGGCTAAGTGCTGGATGATGATGAAGGCCATGTCCGTGTTGGAGGGCATTTGGGTAAAGAATTCCTCAATGGCCTCAAGCCCACCAGCAGAAGCACCGATGCCGACAATGTGAAAGGATCTGAGTGGTTCTTTAGGTTTGTTTTTTGTTGGTTTGCCCTTTTCCTTTTCCGTGGATTTTTTTGAGGGGGTTTTCTTTTTCTCCATAAGTTGTTCTCCTTCTTAATCCAGCATGAAAAGGGCAAGATTTAAAGGGCAATAGAGTATAAGTGTGGGTGAAATAAGCGAAGAGAAAACCTAGTTCTTCTCAAAATATCATATGCATATACCTTGGTGTTTAGGAGAAATTAACACATAACATAAATTAAAGTGAAGCCAAAAGTTTCCATACAACTATTTCTTTGTGTCAGGAAATATTTTGGTGAGTCTTGATGATTGCGCGAGGACGCGTTTTTTTGTTGAATAAGGCCGGTATCGAACGTAATATATGAAACATTATTGCATAGGAATTTTCATTTTAATTATGCGGGTTATAGGGTGGCATGGACAAACTTGTTTGTCCGTGCTTAACTTAAATCGACATATTTTATAATAGCACAAATTATTCCCCTCTTGTGAGGGGTTAGGGGTTGGTCCCTTGGTTGTGAAATCTCAATGAATAACTCGCGAATTACCGACTTACCCACCCCTAAATCCCCTCACAAGAGGGGACTTTCTAACTTGAATATAGCTATTATTACCTTAACGGAAGAAGGGCTAAAAACTGCACGGAGAATGGGTACAGGTTTTAACCCGCCACCTTCGACCTATGTGTTAAAAAAAATAGGAGAAGGAAATAATTGTATTATTGAGGGTGAGATGTCTCCACACATGATACTTTTTTCTGAACCACTTCACCAACTGGTTAATCGAATCTTCAAACAATATGATGGACTTGTCTTTATTATGGCCATGGGGATTGTCGTAAGGGTGATTGCCCAAAACATTCAGGATAAATACACTGATCCTGCGGTGGTGGTGGTTGATGATGTGGGACGTTTTGTTATCAGCGTACTTTCGGGTCACGAAGGAGGTGCCAATCTGTTAGCCCATCGTATTGCCGCCATCATGCACACAGATGCTGTGATTACAACCGGCACGGAGGCAAAGAAGGACATCATCGTTGGCATTGGTTGTAAAAAAGGAATTAGTTCAGAGGTTGTCAGGCAATCCGTTATTGATGCCCTGCAAAGGGTAAATCTTACGCTAGAACGGGTCAGGCTACTCTCGACCATCGAGATCAAGTCTGAAGAGCCAGGTTTATTACAGGCAGCGGCAGAATTGGGTATCCCGTTAAGGATTGTTTCCAGTCAGGAAATTGCGGGATGCGCCAAAGAACACGGTAAATCAAATTTTGTTAAAGAAAAAATAGGGGTGTGGGGGGTATGTGAACCCGCAGCGCTTCTTTCGGGGAGGAAGACCCAATTATTACTAAAAAAACAGAAATATCCCGGGGTGACAGTGGCCATCGCCCAGGAAAACTTTATGTGGTAGGAATCGGCCCCGGGGCGAGGAACGAGATTAGCCAGAGGGCATTAGATGCACTGAAAAATTCCGAAACGGTCGTTGGCTATAAACTGTATGTCGACCTGATAAAAGATATTATAGGGAACAAACAGGTCGTTGCCACGGCCATGCGGAAAGAGATTGAACGTGTAGAACTGGCAATCCAGGAAGCCTTGTCGGGAAAGATCGTGTCTATTATCAGCAGTGGCGATCCTGGTGTTTACGGTATGGCAGGACTTGTGCTGGAGGTGGTTTCTAAAGAAAATATAGATCTGCCTATAGAAATTATTTCAGGTATTCCTGCCGCCAATGCTGCCGCTGCTGTGCTGGGTGCGCCGCTTATGCACGACTATGCCGTTATTAGCCTAAGCGACTTGCTCACACCGTGGGAGGCCATTGAAAGGCGCGTGAAATATGCCGCTGAGGCAGATTTTGTTATTGTGCTATACAATCCCAAGAGTTCGCAAAGGGACTGGCAGATTGAGAAAACTGCCCATATCGTCCTCCAGCATAAATCCCCATCTACCCCTGTGGGTATTGTGAAAGACGCATCCCGGGAGGATGAATCGGTTATCATTACGACACTTGACAAAATGACCTCTTGTCCTATTGATATGACAACCGTTATTATTATTGGCAATTCGACTACCTTTCACTATCAAAAATATATGATAACAAAACGAGGTTATCAATTATAACAAATTTACATGAAATCCATGATGAACAAGTAAAAAAATGTTGTTTTGCGGTAATCCAAAAGAGATGGGATATATAATGTCTCTTGTGTCCGACGACTCCTACAGAATGGACATTCCGTAAATATCTCACACTGCCTACGAACACGTAACCCCTTATTATCTAATTCTATCAACCTCTTTTTTCCATCAATGCTCAATCTGCATAGCTTTTTTTTAAGCCATTCGTTCTCCACCTTCTATTGCTCGGTTTCGCCATAAATTCTGTATTAAAACTCTTTCTCATTTTCCAGGCCTCCTTTTTCTTTCCTAATCTTACCAAAATGTATCTTAACTACTGGTCTGAAAAAGCCCGTCCATTATTTCTTCAGAAAAGCGTTGCAATTCGTTTACGTATCTGTATAAATTAACACTATCGAAATAACTTATTAGATAGCTTACTGTCTATGTCTCCAGCTGTATACTTTTATCTTTTTATACCTTTGTGTCTTCGTGGCGTTTTTAATCTGAGGAGCGGATATTGTGAAAATTGCCATCACGGGTCTCACTGGTTTTCTGGGTCATTATGTAGCAAAGAAACCCTTTGAGGGGGACGTTCAAATCCAGGCCCTTATACGGAATACCAGCAATACCTTACACCTGAAAGATTATGAGAAAAAGATCACCTTTGTAAAAGGCGATCTGTCCGATAAAGAAATCTTGAAGAAATTTGTGCAAGGCGCCGATGTAGTCATCCACATGGCCTATGAAAGGGATGGGGCTACTTTTCATGAAGCAGCCAATAAGGACATTAAACGATTTGTGGAGGCAAATCTCTTAGGTAGTATAGAACTCCTAGATGCCTCCAAACAAGCTGGTATCAAACAATTCATCTTTATCAGTTCCTGTGCGGTATACGGACACATCTTCCCCCATATTAAGCTGGACGAACTACATCCCTTAATTCCCGATTCAAATTATGGCGCCTATAAGGCATCGGTGGAGGCATTTTGTCACTCATATTTTATGACAAAGGCCTTTGACACCACCATCTTCCGTCCCGTGGGCATCTATGGGACAAACCCACATCTTGCCCATTCTGCCTGGTATAATATCGTGAAGGACATTAAGCATGGAGTAAATGTTGAAGTTTCTGGAGGTGGGAAGGTGGTGCATGTGGAAGATATAGCCCAGGCAATAGATTTGGCGATTGACAACAAAGAGGCCGCAGGAAAGATTTATAACCTGGTAGACTTTTACATAGATAACATGACCATAGCAAGTATGGTAAAGGAACTCTGTGGTTCCAGATCCATCATCAGCGGCATCCCTAAGCAACCCATCCATACAATTGATAACACCCAATCTAAGGTATTGGGTGTACATTATGCAGGCATGGAGGGTTTAAAACGATATATTCAAGAGTTGATTAACCACGTTTAGTCTAGGTTCGAATCCTAGTTCCCCAGCCAATTACAATGAATTACTGCTAAGTGTTTATCAAATAAATTTCTGTTTACCTTTTTTGATGTGAGGCAAAAAAATATGAAACCAGAAAAATAGATATGAATTTATTGAGTTGTCTTAGGAATATATATGATTTAGCAGGATTGTTCCTGATTAAATTCGATAGTATTTATCATCCACTTGTTAACAAGCTCATGATATAATACTATCCTAACCTAAATTATAATCAGTATAATTGCTTATTTAAAGGAGCGTAGTATGACAAAGGAAAAATTACCCAAACAGTTTCTTCAAATTAAAAAACGACATGAGAAATATTTCAATGCAGTTGAAGAGCTTGGTAAGATCGTTAAACAGGAGGGTCCCCTGGATGAAAAGACTGCACATCTGATTCAACTTGCTGCTGCAGCAACTGAACGCTCCGAGGGCGCTGTTCATAGTCATGTAAGAAGGGCACTTGCGGCAGGGGTAACAGCGAAGGAAATATATCATGCAATGATTCTCCTCACCAGTACCATTGGATTTCCGAGCGTTGTTGCTGCATTAAGTTGGGCAGACGATATTATACAAAACAAAAAAGGTAGAGGTTCAAATCTTAACAAGAGCCAGTAATATAAATAAACTTTGATTGATAGCGCATAATTTATGGGTAAAATTTTATCGCGTTTTACCTCCAAGACTTATTCTCTTACAATCCGTAGTTTTATTCTATTTGTTTTTGTGAAAGGTTGTGTATTTAACGATATGAAATCAAATGATGCGAAAAATTCTACACTATCCCAGCAGGAAACGAAAAATTCTCACCAGGGAAAACCTAACCGTTTAATCCATGAAAAAAGCCCTTACCTTTTGCAGCATGCATATAATCCTGTTGACTGGTACCCATGGGGTGAAGAGGCGTTCCAGAAGGCCATTAGGGAAAACAAGCCTATCTTCCTGTCTGTCGGCTACTCAACCTGTCACTGGTGCCACGTCATGGAGCGTGAATCATATGAAGATGCGGAAGTTGCAAAGATACTGAATGAAAATTTTGTATCGATCAAGATTGATAGGGAAGAACGTCCTGATATTGATAATATTTACATGGCCGTTTGCCAGGCCATGACCGGGAGTGGAGGTTGGCCTCTGAACCTCTTCTTAACCCCGGAAAGAAAGCCCTTTTTTGCCGGTACCTATTTTCCGAAAACAGAACGGTATGGAACCCCAGGGTTCATTGCTATTCTTAACCAGATTTCCAATCTGTGGAAGACAAATCAACAAAGTGTCATCGCCTCGAGCGATCAAGTGACAAATGTCCTTCAATCCATGGCTGCCACAACGCCAGGGGTAATTCTGACTGAAGAGACGCTGAAATACGCTTATGAACAATTGCGGGATAATTTTGATGACATCTACGGTGGTTTTGGCTCTTCTCCCAAGTTCCCTACACCCCATAACTATACATTTCTCCTTCGATGGTGGAAACGGAGCAATGATCCCATGTCGCTGGAGATGGTTGAAAAAACCCTTGAACGGATGGGACGGGGAGGCATGTACGATCATTTGGGAGGCGGATTTCACCGATATTCTACTGATGAATACTGGCTTGTCCCTCATTTTGAAAAAATGCTTTATGACCAGGCCTTAACTGCCATGGTCTATACAGAGACCTATCAGGCCACAGGAAAGGCTTATTATGCCGACATCGCAAAAGGTATCTTTACGTATGTTCTGAGAGATATGACTTCTTCAGAAGGCGGCTTCTATTCTGCAGAGGACGCTGATAGCGAAGGCATAGAGGGTAAGTTTTATGTCTGGACGCCCGATGAGATCATAAAGATTTTGGGTGAACAAGACGGTAAAATATTTTGTGACTATTATGACGTTTCCAAGGAAGGAAATTTTGAGGAAAAGAACATTCTGCATGTGGATAAATCATTTGAAGCTTTTACTAAACTGGAAGGCATAAAACCAGAAGCATTCCAGGAGCTCTTACGAAAAGCACACGAAAAACTCTTCGCTGTACGTGAAAAACGAATTCATCCCCATAAAGACGACAAAATACTCACCGCCTGGAACGGATTGATGATTGCTGCCCTGGCCAAGGGTGCACAGGCGTTACATGAACCTACCTATGCACAGGCAGCCATGCGTGCAGCGGATTTTATTTTGGATATATTGCGTCAAAAGGACGGAACATTATTGCGGCGACATCGTTTGGGAGATGCTGCTATCCCTGGTTATTTGGATGATTACGCTTATTTGGTCTGGGGTCTGACCGAACTGTACGAAGTCAGTTTTGAGGTAAAATATCTTAAAACTGCTTTGGAGCTCAATAAGCACATGATCGAAAATTTCTGGGATGAAAAGGGCGGGGGGTTCTTCTTTAGCGGCGCGAAGAATGAACAGCTCATAGCACAGACAAAGGAAATTTACGACGGAGCAACACCCTCGGGGAATTCAGTTGCGTTACTCAATATATTACGATTAGGCCGGATGACAGGAAACCTGGATTTAGAAAAAATAGCGGAACAAATTATTAAAACCTTTGGAGAAACGATAAACCAACATCCTTCAGGCTATACCCAATTCATGTGCGCCCTGGACTTTGCCTTAGGTCCCACAAGGGAGATTGTCATCGCAGGGGAACCAGATCAGAAGGACACAAAACAGATACTTCAGGAAATAGGGAAACGATTCCTGCCAAGAAAAGTCCTCCTATTACACCCTTCAAAGGATAGATCTATTGAAAAAATTGCACAATTCATAAAGGAACAACTGTCCATCGAAGGCAAGGCCACTGCTTATATCTGCGAAAACTATGCCTGCAATGCCCCCACGAATGATATCAATAAAATCATACAACTCCTGGAAGGACAATAAATTTTCTATCCTGTGCCATGGATGACTTAATTTTGCTTTATACCAACACGATTTCTGCAATCATCTGGATCGTGCTGTTAGATACCGCGGGATTTTGTGCCCGCCTACTCATTCCGGTATTTGTTTACTTTTTTCACTTCCTCTATCCATTCAGGAAGATACAGGATATACGATCCGGAACGTCGGCAGCTGCCGGTGGATGTACCGTGTTTTACGTCATACGCTGAACAAGATTGACGGGATAGAGAGATCCCGTGATGAGTGGATAGATGATATTGCGCTTGCCGAGCGAACATAAATTATCTTTCTTTCCGACATGACTGGCGTGATATCCGCGCGAAAACTATTCGTTAAAGCATGTGTCGGGTAGCCACACCACTTTTAACAGCAGCTTCCGCTACCGCCTTAGCCACATCTTTATGTACATTTTCATTGAATACACTTGGTATGATATAATCCTCAGATAGATGTTCTTCCTGAATGGCATTTGCGATTGCATAAGCAGCCGCCATATTCATTTCATCATTGATCGCTGTTGCCCTAATATCCAGTGCTCCACGGAAAAGACCAGGGAAACAAAGCACATTATTAATCTGATTATGATAATCTGATCGGCCAGTGGCGATAATTCTTGCGATACCCTCAATCAAATCCGGCTCAATCTCCGGGTTGGGATTCGCCATGGCGAATACAATAGGGTCATTATGCATCGTTTTTACCATGTCCTTCGTAATGATATTTGGGCCAGAAACACCAATAAAGACATCTTTTCCTCTCATAGCATCGGCAATCGACCCTTTTTCGTTATGCGGATTTGTAATTTGTGCCAGGTCTTTCTTGGAGGGATTCATATGAGTCTTTCTGTCTTTGTAAATAATCCCTGAAGTATCGCAAACCACAATATTTTTTGCCCCGGCACTCAGGAGTATTTCGGCAATTGATATTCCTGCGGCGCCTGCGCCACTGATTACGATGGAAATATTTTCTATCTTCTTCCTTACTACCTTTAATGCATTCATGAGACCGGCAAGACAGACTACCGCTGTACCATGTTGGTCATCGTGAAAGACGGGAATGTTTAAGGATGCTTTTAATCTTTTTTCAATCTCAAAACAGCGAGGGGCTGAGATGTCTTCGAGATTAATACCCCCAAAAGTGGGGGCAATGTTAATAACCGTTTTAACGATTTCATCTACGTCCTTGGTATTAAGCAAAATGGGGAATGCATCAATATTCCCAAAAGCCTTGAATAGCATTGCCTTGCCTTCCATAACGGGCATGCCTGCTACAGGACCGATATCTCCTAACCCCAGGATGGCTGTGCCGTCTGTAATAACAGCGACGGTGTTTTTGATAATGGTGTATTCCCTTGCCAGTTCTGGTCGTTCCTGAATAGCAGTGCATACCTTTGCAACGCCGGGTGTATATACCCGTGCAAGGTCTTCAAAGGTAGTAATACTAATGCGATTAGTTAAATAAATCTTTCCTTTTTCATGGAGTTCAAAGACCTTATCTTTGACGCTGAGGACCTCAACAATATCCTTTCCCATAGCAGAAATGGCATCCATGATTTCCTTAACCTGTTTGTCCGTACTAACATAAACAGCCAGATCTCGAATTTTAAATTCCTTATCTGCCTTGATGATTTGAACATTGCCCATACTTCCACCAAACTTGCCTATGGTAGTAAGTACCTTTCCCAGGGTACCGGGAATATTTTTAAGTCGCAGACGAAAAGTCACAAGATTTTCAGCCAATTTCATAATATTTACACCTCAAAACGTTGCATGCATAAAAGGAAAGATTGCAAGAATAAGCAAACAACAATAAATTTCATTGATAGGCTTTTAAAATATAAAGGACAAACGAAAAGTGTACATTATAGCCCCACCATCATCCAATAACAATAAAATCACAATAAATACAGGGCTACGTCAAAATAAGTGCAAGTAATTCCAGGTAAAAAAGAAAAGAAATAAACGGGCTTTTTCAAATAGGAGAAGTAGACGGGACAGGGTTGGGATTAAGGGGATAGCAAAACGAGGCAAGGAACTCAAGGTATTTGTACAATATAAGAGAGGTTGAGGAGTAAGGGTGGCAGGACTCGACATAGGAAATTACAACGGTACCTGGGATAAGCTTTTTCGTAAGAGTATTGAGGTATTCAAGAGATTTTCGCAATTTCTTTTGATAACCGATGGCGACATCTCTATTTTGGATAGTGTAAAAGACACGGTCAATATCCTTATTCAGAGATGTTTGTGGCATATTCCGTATCAGGCTTGGAAGCGGTAATTAAGTATTGTTTGTCGAAGGGATATGCTCGTACCGTTTCATACCTTGAGCATGCAAAGCCCGACATGTTTACCATTGGAGGGCTTTTGTCAGGTCTCCACTTGACAACGCTACCAATAATTTAGCTGGAAGATTTTAATCCTTGCCATCCTCTTCATTTCTTGATTTAATGATTCATGTGAAGCAGTATCCTATCATCCAAGAAGGTCACCAAAAACAGCATTATTACTCATCAAGTTTACAAACCAGAGTGGCATGTTATAATCAAATCGTTTTTTATGCAAAAACCATATTTATTTTAGAAGTATGGCCGCAAGAACAATTTTAAAGTGAATTTTCTATGAATAATTTAGCCATTAAACCAGACGACAGGGTATTAGTTATCGGGTCTACCGGTTTTATTGGGGGCAGACTGGTTCTTGAACTTCTCAAAAAAGGTATAAAACTCAGACTTCTTGTCCGTAATCCATCAAAACTTTCTCCGTCACTCTTAAAAAACCAACTCATTGAAGTTGTAAAAGGGGATCTCCTGAAAGACGAGGGATTACCTGCGGCTTTCCACGCTATTCACTCTGCGTATTACCTGGTTCACTCCATGGGCGGGAAGAGTATTTCTTCAAATCTGGAATTTGCACAGGCGGACAAACGTGCAGCAAAGAACTTTGTTGCGGCAGCAGATGCTGCCGGACTCAAACGGGTAATCTATCTTGGCGGACTGGGCGAGATGGGGAAAAATCTTTCTGAACATCTGAGAAGTCGTGCGGAGGTCGCGGAAATCCTCTCTTCCGGCAAGACACAGGCAACGATTTTGCGGGCAGCAGTTATTGTTGGTGCCGGCGGAGCTTCTTATGAAATGCTGCGGCACCTTGTTGAGAAGCTTCCCGTTATGGTATGCCCCAAATGGATAGATACAAAAATCCAGCCTATCGCAGTTCGGGACGTCCTTGCGTATCTGGTGGGATGTCTTTTGAATCCAGATACTGCCGGCAAGGTATTTGACATCGGTGGTACTGACATTATGACCTATCGTGAGATGATGCAGCAATATGCTAAGGCAAAGGGGCTTTGTCCAAGACTTATTGTCAGTGTCCCCGTACTAACGCCCCATTTAGCAGCATACTGGGTTGATTTTGTAACCCCGGTATCGTCCGGCATTGCACATCCCTTAATTGAGGGCATGAAAAATGAGGTTATTTGCCAGGAACACAGCATTGATCAATATGTCCCCATCAAAAAAACATCTTTTCCTGATGCCGCGAGAATTGCTATTGAAGAAGGAAAGGAAGTAAAAGGAACTATCGGGTCATGAAACCATGCATGAAAAAATTCCCATAGGCATTAGCTCCTGCCTGCTTGGTGAAAAGGTGCGTTATGATGGCGGGCACAAACTCGACCTCTTTATAGCGGATACCCTTGGGCAGTATTTCGAATGGGTGCCTGTCTGTCCTGAGTTTGAATACGGGCTTCCCGTTCCAAGGGAACCTTTACACCTGGTAGGAAGCCCGGCATCTCCAAGGCTTATAACCATCAAGACCGGTATTGATCATACGGAAAAGATGTTACAATGGGCAGCGAAAAGACTCGGGGAATTAGAACAGCACAATCTCTGCGGTTTCATCTTTAAGAGCAAATCCCCAAGTTCTGGTATTGGCGGGGTAAAGGTGTATACTCCGTCTGGTATACCCAGTCAGCGAGGGGTTGGTATCTTTGGCGGCGCTTTCATGAAGCGCTTTCCACTCACCCCGGTAATTGATGACGGACGTCTTCACAACCCTCAGTTAAGGGAAAATTTTATTGAGAGCGTTTTTGTTTTTCAGCGATGGCAGAAGCTCCAGAAATCCAGGAGCATCAACGATCTGATCGGGTTTCATACCAGCCATAAACTTCTGATGCTGGCTCATAGTCCCAAACATTACTCAGCCTTGGGTCGACTCGTGGCAGGTGCAAAAAGGGTAAAGCGGGATACCCTGTTTTCTGCCTATATTCAGGGTTTCATGGAAGGCATGAATCTCCTTGCAACACCAAAGAAGAACACAAACGTCCTGATGCATATTTCAGGATACTTTAAAAAACTCATATCTTCGGATGAAAAGCAGGAATTACTTGAGGTTATTGAAAACTATCGCAGGTGTCTTATCCCAGTAATTGTTCCAATTACCCTGGTAAAACACTATGTAAGAAAATATACCGTAACCTATTTACTGAACCAGTACTATCTCAATCCACACCCTCTGGAACTCATGCTGCGAAACCACGTATAGCAGAATTATTTGACATGCCATTCTGTAATACTCTGAAACCTATCTACATGAACGTAATGGGTAACATCGATAAGAATAACCGCAGTGGATGATGATGTAATAAAGTTACTCAATTGAGGATGTTTTTTCAACAAAACAGATAATGATTCTGACCATTTTCTCCCCTTTCTGAGGAAACGAACAGTGCCTACTACAGTAACAGACTCTATACTCAGGTAATCACCACTTGAATGAGAGCGACTGTCAATGAGGACAGAGACCCGTGAATTCCTGAGGATATTCTTATATTTGCTGGTATTTTTTGGTGTTGCAAATACAACTCCTTTTAAATCCTCAGTAAGTGCATACGCAATGAGTGATGTAAACGGTTGGCCATCTGAATCCGTTGCAAGGACAGCATAACGTTCCTTATTGTTAAGAAACTTCAAACGATCCTTGACATCGATATTTCCTCTCGTCGTTATTACCGGAATATTTTTTATGCCTTTTTTCAACACAGCTTGTTATAGTCTCTTTACCAACTGAATATATGCATGAATATCAAATTTTGATTTGCTGCCATTATAGCTCATATACCGGACTTTGCCAAAAATATTTCGATCTTTCCAGGGACGATCATGAATCCCCGCAATTTTAAAAAAAACATGAAAAGCCCTGTTTATAGCAGCATAGTTATAAACCATTTTGCGCCACTATCAAGATCTATTGGAATGATATGTTGTTCGTATGCCGTGCCCCTGGAGCTAGGCTTTTTGTATCATTTCTTTTTTTCATATTTTACCCCTATCGAGGCTTGAAAAATACCCGTTTGATTTTTTTTCAAAAACCAAAGTGATACATAAATTTCCATTATAATATAACAAACTCAATGGAATAATAAAGAAAGGATATAGAATTCCAGAAACATCTCAATTTGATTCGTTGTCTATGCACTTGATTGAACTGACCCAGGTAAGTTGCAAACAAACGGTGTATGTTATTCAATGGCAATTTTTTTATTGAGCAACTCTTTAATTGCTCTTATAATACAATTTCAAGATGATTATGGAAACTTAATTGTGTTTTTCTTTGTCTAAAAAGATTGTTAGGTTATAATGAAAACACATATTACATTTACAATTATTCTTTAACTAGGAGGGAAAATAAATGCTTAAAATTTTATTCTTATTACTCATGATAACAGGTACATTTTGTTTCGTTAAATATAGCATTGCTGAAGAAACACCCAAGAATCAAGGAGAAGAACCTGAGGGTGGAGATTGTTGCACTGCATCCAAAACAGGAAAAATAGAATGTACTGAACTTGCTAAGACTATGAAAGAAATCGACAAAAACTATAAGGAAATTAAAGCAATATCGGGGTACACTACATTTGGTGAGAAGGATTGGAATGTTATTCATGAATCAAGTAAGGAGCTTATCAAACATACAAAAAAAGTGATTAACGAATTTCCCAGACCAGAGAACAGTAAATATCAGGAATTAAATAAGACTCTTTTAGCGGAGGCTGAGATATTACTTGAAGTTGCACATTTTAAAAAAGAAGTGGGTGCAGTTGAAGATGCTCAATGGCAAATAAGAAATATACGGCATACGTGTGCATCGTGTCATAAACATTTGGGACTTCATATTTACCCAAATTTATATCCTAAAGAAGAAAAAAAATAAGCATGAATAGATATGAAAGGATACTTCCAAAACACATTTATTTCGTTTTTCCACAATTTTCATAAAGCTGAAAATCAAGGAGGTAAGGAATGAGAAGATATTATGTTTTGTTCATAGCATTTGTCGTGTTGATGTTTGGTAGTATGGTAAATAAATCAACTTACTTTACACCAGTAGTCGCGGATGAGGTTGATGATAAAGGTGAATGTAAGTGTCCTAAGGCATGTAAGTGTGGTCATTGTTTAGGAAAAGGGGTAAAATGTAAGTGTGGGCATAAATAAAAGCAAAGCAATACTTTATCATAATCCGTATACGAAAAGAGAAAATTGAACGTTTATAATAATTATATATGGCTATTTTGAATCATTTTCTCTTTACTAAAAATTCCAGGAAATAAGGAGGTAAAAATGAGAAATATTTATAATTCATTACTACTGTTTGGTATCTTGATGTTTGGAATTGCTATAGTAAATACGACATCTTTTGTTACTCCGATAATTGCTGATGAGGATGTTTGTAAGTGTCCGAAAGATTGCACGTGTGAACATTGTGAAGGAAAGCCTGTAAAATGTGAGTGCAAGCATTGATTAATGAATAATATTCATTTTTTGATTATTACTTAATGTTAATTATTTCATAATTTGAGTAGCAGGGAAACGTAGCGGAATTTCCCTGCTGCTTAGTCTATTATTTTCCCAGTACTTCATTCTCCTCTCTCTCATTGTTGTCCTCCTTTCTTTTTCCTAATTTTTTTCTATCTCAGCCGAGGGAATTTACAATTTCAGGGATATCATGTTTAATTGATAATGCCGAAAGGCTACTTATCCGCTTATAGGGGTTAACTCAAAGCCACCTGCTCTGCGGGTTGCTTCTTTACTCAGGAGGGCTTATGAATAGATTAACTGAAGTTTTCATGTTATTGATATGTATTTTATGTTTTGGATGTAAGACAATTTCTACGAGTGTGATAAATGTAGACATAGATATTCCTTCTCGCGATATAATGACCCTGGCCGTGATGCGCTTTGATGACAAACTTATCCAGGACAATGCAGTAAAGGGCGTTTTTATAAAAACAATCAGTAATCCTGATGCAGGCGAGATGCTCGCAATGATAATGACCAATGAACTGCTACCATGGAATACCTATAAAATTTTAACCCGATCAGAGGTCAAGGATAAGATAAGGGTTGGTGGGGTGAAGGAAGAGGATCTCGTCAAGCGGAGAGATTATACTGCCTTGGGAAAGATATTAAAGGCCGATGCCGTGGTTATTGGCAAGATACACAGCTTTGACTTATCAAGGATGACGGTCTACGAACGGGGGGATGTGTCTTTCACTGCAGAATGTCTGGATACCAAAAATGGCAAGATTTTGTGGTCTGTAGAAGCGAATGAGAGTGCGTCCTACAAGGATGAAATTGAATTAGCAAGTAAGGTCGTCAAGGAAACAATCGAAAAACTTAAAAAGGAGATGGAATAAAGGCGTAGAGACGCATTGCAATGCGTCTCTACATACGACAATCTGTTTTCATTTTTTTGCACAGTTACAAACGACACCCTCCTGTATCTCTGTATTGCAATTTCCGCACCGGAAGCAATATTTGTCCTTGTCCCAGTATGTTTTCAGCGTATGGCTTTCATCAACAAATGTTCCTTTTGGATTCTTGCTCCAATGTCCGACTCTTTTCATTTTAAAATTCCTTTCTAAATTTAAGAGTTTATGATTCATTTTTGAATAATGATGCTATTTGCAACTACTGAGTCTTTTTGTTATCTCATCTAAGAGTCTTTCTTTATTAAATGGCTTCTCCAAGAAAGATACATTTCCTAACGCCTGAAAACATCGGTACATCTTTTCATCCAGTGCAGAAGCCATAATGATGGGAACTTCCTTATATCGGCTATCCTTTCTCAGTGTAGCAAACACCCTGTCTCCTGTAATTCCTTCCATGAGGATGTCCAGAATCACCAAATCATATTTATTTTCCTTTGTCTTTTTAAGCCCCTCATCTGCATTCGAGGCAAGAGTAATGGTAAATTGTTCTCCCTGCAACATGTCCTTATAAAATTCCTGCATTTCAAGGTCATCTTCTATAATCAATAACTCCCTCATTTCTCTCCAACTCCTTTGAAAAGATTGTTATAAATATTCGTTGAAACTTCAATGTCAAATTCTTATTCACACTTCTGCTTCGCTTAGCAGGGTATCGTTTTGGTCTGACCAGAAGGGCACAAAGGATTACCTGCTGTTATCGGTAAAGTAAACTTAACCTGTGACCCTTTTCCTTTTCCCTCAGACTCTACCCAAATCCTGCCTCTATGTATCTGAACGATATGCTTACAGATAGCAAGGCCAATTCCTGATCCATATGCTGAAGGTGTTTCTTTATAAAACTTTTCAAATACTCTTT
>JAUPKS010000066.1 GCA_030837315.1 Planctomycetota bacterium | reverse complement strand
TTTGATTACCTCCTTTTTAGGTAACTTGCATGAGTTTGTTGGAATGGCAAAGTTTGGTTTAAATGCAAAACACTTGCACGAATTCAAAAAGCGTAACGAATGATTTTGTTACTTTTTTATTGTAGATATCGGAGCAATTTAAAAATACTTTAGTAAAAACAGCCTGAATTCTTATCATCCAGAACATAAAAATACAAAAGTAATTGAATCTATTATACTTAGGTCAAATAAAAAAGCAAAAGATTTAAAAATTATCGTTTGACTTATAAAGTTTTTATTTTGTGTCTCGGTGCGTCTGCGTAGCTGATGAATAGATGAGATAAGATAAACACTTGCCAGAGTAAAGAAAAAATTGTAATATAAGACCATGAAACAAGCGCTGTTTTTCGAAAAACTCGGTGATGGCAGAGTAAAATGCTATCTTTGCCGTCATCATTGTGTTATTGACGACGGTAAAAAGGGTATTTGTCGGGTTAGGGAAAATCGTAGTGGCACACTCTACTCGCTCGTTTATAAAAAACTGATTTCAGAGAATATAGATCCGATAGAAAAAAAGCCATTTTTCCATTTTTTCCCCGGAAGTACCGCATTTTCTGTGGCAACTGCGGGATGTAACTTCAGGTGCCTAAACTGTCAAAACTATGAGATATCTCAACTACCGAAGGACCATGACCAAATCGTGGGTAGAGATGTTGAACCGGAAAAGATCGTTGGAGATGCCCTGGGTTCTCACTGTAAAAGTATTGCATATACCTACACAGAACCTACCATTTTTTTTGAATATGCATATGAAATTGCAAAAATAGCATCCCAAAAAGCTATCAAAAATGTATTTGTAACAAATGGATACATAACACGCGAGGCGTTAGCAACAATAAAGCCGTATCTTCAGGCAGCTAATATAGATTTAAAAAGCTTTTCAAGTGAAACTTACAAAAAACTATGCGGTGCGCGACTTGAACACGTACTTGACTGTATCCGTTCCTATAAGGAGATGGGTATCTGGATAGAAATTACTACATTGATCATTCCTGAAATTAACGATTCAGAACACGAATTAAGACAGATTGCAGGATTTATAAAGAGTGTTGGCCCTGAAATTCCCTGGCACGTGAGTCGCTTTTACCCAAAGTATCGTCTTATTGAAAAATCACCAACCCCAATAGATACGCTTAGAATGGCTCGTGATATTGGTCTTGAGGTCGGACTACGTTATGTCTACGAAGGTAACGTCCCTGGCGAAGGAGGCGAAAATACCTATTGCTATAAATGCAAAAAAGTCCTTATCAAGAGATATGGATATCAGATCATTGAAAACAACATCATCGATTTAAAGTGTCCGGCGTGTAATGCAACCATTGATGGTGTTGGATTTTAGGTATAATAATTTATAGGAGATCGTATGATTGTATTGAAGAAGATATTATGCCCAGTAGATCACTCCGAGTGTTCGTATCTCGCCTTAAAGTATGCTATTTCTCTGGCATTAAAGGACGAGGCAAAATTATACCTCATGCATGTGATAGACACTCGTTTATACGATACGGAAATTTACAAATTTAGCCCTTACAAGCTCGATGAGATTGATATGAATAAAATCCATGAAGATTTAATAAAAAGCCTGCCGGAGGGCACAATGGATGTCTTAGAGGTAGAAACGATTGTGTTAAAAGGGATACCTTTTCATGAGATTATTAACGCCGCAACAGAAATTGGTGCAGATCTTATTGTGATCGGTACTCATGGCAGAACAGGACTTTCTCACGTTGTGATGGGCAGTGTGGCAGAAAAGGTAGTGCGCAAAGCCCCCTGTCCTGTACTTACCGTTAGAATGCCCTCCCCTATTCCTTGTACAGACTAAACAAGCAATGATCTATTTTCTAATAAAATAAGCCATTGCAGTGCATCTGGTGCACCGCAATGGCTCTTCACAAAGGGGTCATTGGGAGAAATCTACCTTTGTATATATTTACCGTACTGAATATTTTCCCATATGTCTGTCATGTAATTCGCCAATCTTTGACTTGTTCCAGTTAGATACACGGCTGTAATACCCTACAATTCTGGTAACTCCATAAAGGCGCGTAGTGATTCCTGTTTCAAGAGCATGAATAACAGATTTTAAATCTTGCCGAATCACAGAATCAACATCTATGGCAAAAGCACATTCTAATTTGTGGTTAATAATCTTCAGGGAATCCTCTTTCGGCGTATTCCCGGGAATATCGCCATCTATCTCTAAAAACCCATGCCCTTCGATTGCTGCATCAAAGGCGCCTAACTTTTCTTCAATAAACAACTGTATAT
This sequence comes from Planctomycetota bacterium, assembly GCA_030837315.1. GTDB lineage: Bacteria > Planctomycetota > Brocadiia > Brocadiales > Brocadiaceae > Brocadia. Next base: position 3,866 of record JAUPKS010000066.1, on the reverse strand, counting down.
CTTCTTTACCATCAATTTTGCTACTTACCATAGGACTTTCCAGCATTGCTGTTGTCATTTTTCTCTGTCTCCTTAATATATTTTTATTAGTTCCTTCGCCAACAACTACGGTTACTGATTTGATAATACCCACCAGTTCAGCTCTATAAACTACAGGTAATGATTTACTACTGCCACAGTGCCATATAACACTTTTTCTAATCACCTCCTTTTCTTTGAAAGTCGATCATCATAATCCTTATCCTTACTACCACATATTGTACATCTTACGGTCTTATATCTATATCACAAAAAATATTTTTGTCAAGAAAAAATACAATATTTTGTATGCCATTTGAAAAACAACACAATATGTCGACGTGTAACTGTTTTTTTTATGAGCACTTACGATTTTGAATAAATATGTGCATTAAATCAATCTGTTGTATGTATGAACTATCGCTAACATAACTAATTTTTTATTGAAAGGCATTCACATACTTAGTAAAATTAATCATCATGAAAAAGGCTGCTATATTTGACATTGATGGGACAATACTCAAAAATATCTCTTCAGAGAGGATTTTGTTCCGCTATCTTATGAAAAAGGGGGTTGTTACTTCTAAAGATTTATTGCGATTTACCCATGTGTTTTTAAATAATCTTTTGCGCTTCAAGGGATTGTATGTTAGAAAAAATAAATATTATTTAAAAAACAAAGAATACGAAAAACTCGTTTCGGATATACACGAATGCTTCAAAGAACAGATTTCTCCGCATATTTCAGCAGCAGCTTTAGAAGAAATAAACATATTAAGAGAAGCGGGGTATATGATTATATTGTTATCAGGAACGTTAAGTCCTTTCGTAGAGTGTTTCAAGAAATATTTTAATGCTGATATAGGTATAGGCACCCACCTTGCCACCGATAATGCAGGTATAATTACCGGTGAAATAGAAGGTATACATTCCTATAGTAGTGGGAAGGCAAAGATTGTAAAGTGGCTTGCTGCTGAACACAATATTGATCTTTTGTCTTCTTACGCCTATGCCAATCAATATGTAGATGTGAAATTTATGCGCATGGTAGGGTATCCAGTAGCCGTAAACGCAAGCCCTATGCTTCGATTATATGCAAAGATTAATCATTGGAAGATCATGGAATTTTAAGGGGAAGGTCATGGATATTTATGAAATCATGAGGAAGAGGCGGAGTGTCCGTTCATATAAATCAGAACCCGTTGAAGAAGAAAAGCTAAAGCGAATATTGGCAGCAGCAATATCTGCCCCCAGTGCTGCCAACAGGCAACCCATCTATATTGCAGTTATTAAAGACAAGAAAATAAAACAACAATTAAAACAGGTTTATAATGCAGAATGGTTCTATACGGCACCCATAATTATCTGCGCCTGTAGTATACCAGAAAAGGCATGGAAGCGAAGTGATGGAAAAAACTACGCGGATATTGATGCCACAATCGCAATGGATCATCTCATCCTGGCTGCAACAGCTGAGGGGCTAGCTACCTGTTGGATTGCTGCTTTTAAAGAGCCCCTCGTAAAAAGTATTTTAAATCTGCCATCAGGCATTGAGCCGGTAGCATTAACTCCCATTGGATATCCCATGAATATTCCGGAACCGACGTACCGTAAACCATTAGAAGAAATAGTACAAACTCTCTAACGAGCCACAGGTGTATTTAGCCGTTCACGTAATTCTTCGGCATTTTTAACCACCCCTTCGTGGCGCTCTGTTTTAGATAATTGATGTAACTGGTCTAACTGATACGTGAAATAATGTTCGTCCTTCAGCTCCATGGGTAGTATAATTTCAGAAAAAAAATCCAGCGGCAAAATTTGATAGAAAGGTGGTTTTATTTTTTCGTAAATAATCTTTCTTTCATAAAGAAGTCTACCTTCCGCATCTACTTTTTCTAAAGTGATCTTCCGTGTTCCATAGTAAGTAAAAGTGGTCGTTACGGGCGTCTCACCGATTAGTTCATCGTCTAAATAAACCATAGCGCCAGGCGGTTCAGAATTAACCGTAAGTGACCGTAAAACACATCCTCCGAGCGTTGCACAGCCAAAGAGATACAGCAGAATAAACACAAAGACCGATTTAGTAAATTGTCTGTACATCAGTAACCTTTACCCAAAGACACCGTTGAAAGATCAACAATTTCTGCATGGAATGTCTTAACGTCAAGTATTGCGACTGTACTTTTGTCATGTAACCATCCTCCACATTCACCTGGATTGATGTACATAGGATTACCCTGCTTAATTTCCGGTGTGTGTGTGTGTGCACTAACAATGATATCCGTATTCACTATAGATCTTCTAGAAAGGCTCTCAATCATATGGGTTACCATAATATGCTTACCGTCCAAAATGAAATCGTAAGGTGGTTCATGGATATCTTTACATACAGCAAGTAATCCCTTTCGTTCACCATCATTATTTCCAAATACCCCTAAAAACTTTGACTTCACGTTCATTAATTCCTTCAGGGAAAAAGGAGCAATATAGTCTCCGGCATGGATAACATACTTTAAATTCTGTGTATTAAAAAAGCAAACTGCTTGTCTAATAGCATAGATATTATCGTGGGTATCCGCAATGATTCCAATCTTCATAAATTAAGCTATTGCTGAATGATAAGTTACTATAAGCTTGCCTTCCGTTGATAAAACCTCTCACACTCGCTTCTGAATTTCCGGCAATAACAATATTACTAAAAACTCTTAAAACAAACGATACTCAGTCTCACCGAAGATACGACATTAGTTCATCAGTTGTCAAGATTTTTCTATCCCCGAATTACAAAGCCATTGATTTCAGGGAATATACGATTACTTCACGTGTTTCTTTAACTCTGATATATATGCGGGAAGATTTTTGTATAGGCATTTCTTCTTGCGTGGTTTTTTTTCTGATATAACATATCCGGCAAGGATCGGCATAGCTATCGTAGCGTCACTGTAAACAACCACATGGTTTTTTACATCTTCGCTCCGTATCTTACCCCATGATATAGCCTCTGTTGGCGTTGCACCGGAGAGTCCACCCCATTGCGGTGCATCCGTGGTAATCTGGATAAAGTAATCATGTCCACCCTTATTAATATCGAGTATTTGCGCCAGGGTAGGTTGTGTCTGCATATAGAAATTTTTTGGAGAACCGCCTCCTATACTAATTACACCGTTCTTTTTACTGTTGAAAACAATGGCCGTGGTTTGAAGGACGTCCAGGTCGGTATCAATCGTAATGCCCTTATTCTGAATTTTTAGATAAGACAGGTTCATTCCGATCGAAGAATCACCAGGGGAGGAGACAAAAACGGGCACACCATATCTTGCCGCCTGGGCAACAAAACTCAGGTGCGGCGAAGGAGTATCCGCAAGAACCGCCTTACCTAAAATAGAATGAAAGTCAGCAGTAGAAATGGGGTTTGTTGCAGAATATTTTTTAGCCACATCTTGAATGAATTTATCCGTCTTAAACAATAGCTCATCCGTTATAAAGATATCATAGATACGTTCGATTCCTGCCTCATAAAGTTTCGTATCGTCAACTCTGAAATCCCCCTGATGTATGGGCAGATTTAAAGCAAAATGTAAGTCGTGATAGAGATTCGCCCCCGTGGAAATAATAAAGTCCACAAATCCGTTTTCGATAAGAGTGATAAGTATTCCGCCCATACCTGTGGGTGTCATAGCGCCAGAAAGGGTGAGACCAATAGTAGCATCTTCATCGAGCATATGGCAGTATAACTTACATGCTTCTGCTAATCGTCCGGCATTAAATGCCCCGGAACGGCTATATTCGTCCACGAGATCCTTAACCTTCATACCCTTCTTCAAAACTTGTGGTGATATTCGCGGTTT
>JAUPKS010000390.1 GCA_030837315.1 Planctomycetota bacterium | reverse complement strand
TGGTAAGGCTGACACATGAAAGAGAATCGGCAATTTTGAGCGAGCCTTTAAGTAACATCGAAGACTGGAGCGCTGCAATCGTGCCGGATGCCGCAATTGATGACCTTGACCCTGCGGCTATCGCAAAAGCTCGTGAAAACTACAAGAACAAGTTTCCCCATCAAGCGCATGATATTGACCGTTGGGATGATATCACTTTTTTGAACAAAGCCAAAGTAATAATAAAGGGCAAAATTACCCGCACAGCAATAATCCTATTAGGCAAACCGGAATCGGAACATTTTATTAGTCCGGCAGAGGCAAAGATACGCTGGCTCTTGAAAGATGTCAAAGGAAATGACAAGGACTATCACATTGAGAGCTGTCCTTTACTGCTGGCTGTTGATAAGATATATGCAAAAATCCGCAATCTGAAATACCGCTATATCAAAGACGGCACTTTATTCCCTGATGAGGTTGATCAATACGAGCCATTTGTAATTCGTGAAGCTATAAACAATTGCATTGCACATCAGGATTACACAAAGGGCGGCCGCATTAATGTTGTTGAAGTGGAAGATCAATTGATATTTACTAATCTCGGCAGCTTCATTCCTGGTTCCGTGGAGAAAGTAGTTAAAGAAGATGCGCCGGAAGAACATTACCGCAATAGGTTTCTCGCAACCGCCATGTTTAATTTAAAAATGGTTGACACCGCAGGCGGTGGCATAAGGAAGATGTTTAATTATCAGCGTGAAAGATTTTTTCCAATGCCGGAATATGACTTGTCAGAAGATAAAGTAAAAGTGACGGTAATCGGCAAGGTGCTCGATATGGATTTCGCGCGTGTACTCGCACGAAATCCGAGTTTGTTTTTAGAGCAAATTATCATGTTAGATAAGGTACAAAAACGGAAACCACTTTCTGGTGAGGAGATCAAATATCTGAAAGGGCTTGGCTTGATAGAGGGGAGAAAACCCAATTACGTTATCTCCGCCAAAATTACTGCGTCGCTGTCCAATGATGAATTAAAGGCGCATTATATTAAGCAAAGGGGGCTTGATGATGAACACTACAAAAATCTCATCGTTGAATATCTAAAAAAGTTCGGGGAATCACCAAGAAAAAACATTGAGAAGTTCCTTCGGGATAAATTGCCGGACATATTAACTGAATCCCAAAAGAAGAACAAAGTTACCAACTTGCTCTCTGCATTAAGAATCAAGGGGACAATACGTAACAACGGGTATTCTAAATGGTCTCCTGTTTAAAAGAGTTTTAAAAGAGTTTTAAAAGAGTCTTAAAAGAGTCTTAAAAGAGTTTTCCGGGTTAAGCTTGAAAATTCAAGTAGTTACGACAGGGTGCAATGAGAAGAATTATTTCATTAGAAAATCCCTCCAAAAGGGGGAATAACTATAACCCTTTAATAATCAATAGCTTATTTATTTCATCATAATATTCCACCAAACACTACCGTACACTTTAACTTCTTTTAATTCGATATGAAGCATGTTAGAAATTATTGCATATCTAGGAAATACGGACCTCCTTAAGCTACCTAAGACGGCTTTTCTGTGCAGTCGGCAAGTGCCGGCCGGTGTGGTACTCAAATGCTATGATTGGGCCATTGCACAACGTGAGGCTGGGAGGTGCATCATCAGCGGCTTTCATAGCCAATTAGAAAAAGATGTGCTGCATTACCTGCTTAAAGGCACACAGCCCATCATCCTTGCACTGGCAAGAGGTCTCAAAAAAAGACTCGAACCTGAATTAAAGGATGCCCTGGATAAAAACAAACTGTTGCTCATTACTCCCTTTAGTGAAAAAGTTAAACGAGTTACCCGAGAAACTGCCAACGAGAGGAACCGTTTCATGGCAGAACTGGCGGACGAAATATTTGTTGCATACGCCTTACCGGGTGGAAGTGTTGAAAAGGTTATTACAAGCATTTCACACACGGGGAAAGCAATTTCATCCTTTAAAACTGGCGAAGAGACTGTGTCGTAATTAATTTTAAGCAAGTTTGTTATACAATATATTGCACTATACAACCAGACTAATACTATATATGACTAGCCAAATGGATTACGACACAGTCTCGAATGAGGAGAAATGTTATGGTTCGTTTTGGTTGCGGCTGTGCTGCGATAGGCAGTTTAGATGAAACAGTAAAATTTAGTTTTTCCACTGTCTAAGAGGTAACTTATGATGTATGATGTTCTGGTTTTAATATATACAACTTAGGGGAAAAAGCGCTGTTTTGTACAAAAACTATTTGCACAATATACTCACGACCCCTTAAATATTCCACGTTTATTTTAAGGAAGGTACGATATGTGCGGGGATTATAAAGTTCTTTTGAGTGTTTTAGCTCTTTCTGCTAAAATAATCTATACTTATTGTTGAGGTTCTCTATACATCGGTCATGGAACAGGATGCGGTTTTCTGCGTCAAACGGGGAGAATTCGATATTGTCCCTAAATATTTAATGGTATGATTTCAATCTAAGGAGTCGTTATGTTCAAGGATTTCAAAAAAATACAGATTAAAATGCCAAAGAAATTTTCAGTTTGGCATATTATTATTGCCTTCGGATTTTTTATACTCCTGCAGATGTATTTGATGAATCCGGGAGTAAGAGATATTACTTACAGTGATTTTAAAAAGTTGGTCAAGGATGGAAATGTCCTGGAATGCCATATTACCCATACTATGGTCCGTGGTAAACTGCGGGAGATAGAACGTGGCACAACAAAAAATGTGATTTTTATTACGGCCCGTGTGGATGACCCTGACCTGGTAAAAGACTTAGAGTCCATGGGTGTTAGGTATGCGGGTCATTATGAGAGTCCGTGGTTCCGGACGTTTTTTTTCTCCTGGGTAATGCCATTATTAATCCTGTTCGTGGTCTGGCGTTTTGTATTTAAACGATTTGGTCCTGCCAGCAGTATTATGACTTTTGGTAAAAGCAAAGGTCGTCTCTATGCCCAGGAAGACCTGAATGTAACCTTTGACGACGTGGCGGGAATCGATGAGGCAAAGGAGGAACTGCAGGAAATTATTGAGTTTTTGAAGACGCCTGAGAAATTTCGTGCCCTGGGTGGTAAAATACCCAAAGGCGTTTTGCTTGTCGGGGCCCCTGGAACAGGGAAAACCCTTCTGGCAAAAGCGGTGGCGGGTGAGGCCGGAGTGCCATTTTTTAATATGAGCGGTTCAGAGTTTGTCGAGATGTTTGTTGGGGTGGGCGCTGCACGGGTGAGGGATTTGTTTAATCAGGCAGACCAGAAAGCGCCATGTATTATCTTTATTGACGAACTCGACGCCCTTGGCAAGGCCCGTGGCGCAAATCCTATGGGCGGACACGATGAGCGCGAGCAGACACTAAACCAATTGCTGGTAGAAATGGATGGTTTTGATTCCAACAAGGGGGTAATCATTATGGGCGCTACCAACCGTCCTGAGATGTTAGACTCTGCGCTGTTGAGGCCCGGAAGATTTGATCGCCAGGTGGTTGTTGACCGGCCCGATCTTCATGGCCGTGAAGCAATACTAAACGTGCACGCAAAAGATGTGAAGTTGGAAAAGGAGATTAATTTACATTCTGTTGCAGCGATGACTCCTGGATTTGTCGGTGCAGATCTTGCCAATCTCGTGAACGAAGCAGCCTTGCTTGCAGCACGAAGGAACAAAAAGGCGGTAGGCATGCCAGAGTTTGAAGAGGCAATTGACCGCATTATGGCGGGACTGGAGAAGAAAAAACGATTGATGAATATGAAGGAGAAGGAGATCGTTGCTTATCACGAATCAGGCCATGCGTTGGTGGCATGTTCTTTGCCACACGCAGATCCAGTTCGAAAAATTTCGATGATCCCACGCGGAATTGGGGCACTGGGATATACCTTACAAAAACCTACTGAGGACCGATACCTTATGACCAGGACAGAGCTCCTGGATCGGGTAGCCATATTCGTCGGAGGACGGGTTGCAGAGGAAATTATTTTTAACGAAATATCGACGGGTGCACAGAATGATTTAGAAAAGGCCACGGAGATCGCCAAGTTAATGGTCAAGGAATACGGCATGAGTGATAAGATGGGCCTGGTAACTTTCGAGCAAGGCAACAGACCGCTTTTTTTGGGCGGAGGATTCGCGGCGAGCAAAGAATACAGCGAGGAAACGGCGAGAGAAATAGATTTAGAGATTAAGAAGATTATGGATGAATCGTTTCATCGCGTAAAAGCATTATTGACCGAAAAAAAGGAAATTTTGAGAGGGATGGCAAAGACTCTTATGGAACAAGAGGTTATTGAGGGCGAAGAATTGAAAAAACTGCTGGAGGAACTTCACAAAGCCAACGAGAAAAGCGCGCGTGCGTAACGGGCATCTTGAATAGACCTTTTTCAGGAGAAATAAGGGGTTTCAAGGGTATCTTTGGAGGGGAAAAATGACACTAAAAATATTTATCAGCAAATATAAATATTGCGCTATTGGGGTTTTGATTGCCATGAATTGCTCCATGATAAACATTTTTAAACTGAATGGAATTACTTTCGGCCTGATAATTCTGGCTTTTTGTTGTACCTTACAGTTTCTGGTTAATAATGAAGAAGATGAAAAATCTACCGGGAAAGAATCGAATGCTATTTCTGAAAGTTTACTTCACAGGGTGATGAATATCCTTCCGGAGATCGTCTATATCTCCACGTTTAACGGTTCTTTGAAATATATCAGCAATGGGATAGAAAGGCTGACAGGATACAAACCAGAAGAAATTTACAAAACACGAAATTTTTTACTCCAGCTGGTACATCCCGATGACGAAGAAAAGGTAACGAAACAAATCCAAAAGTTGCAGGATGGAAGCGAGGCATCGGTAGAATATCGGCTATTGAAAAAAGATGGGGCATATGTCTGGATCTCTGATTATCTAACACCCATCAAGAATGAATGGGGTAATGTAACCCACTATAATGGCATTTTGATTAATTTTGACGAAAAGAAAATAAACGAGAAGAATCTGCAAAGCTTAAATGCCAGGATACACCAATTAAACGATATGGTCAATCATCATGCCGTGCGGGATAGTTTAACCAATGTCTATAACAAGCGCTATTCACTCGTAATCCTGCAGAATGAGTTTAATCGTGCACGAACACAAAGTAAGGCATTGTCATGTCTTCTGATGGATATTGACCACCTTGAGTCCATTGATCGCCAATATGGATATTTTACTGGAGATCGTATCCTCACAGATCTCTCAAAATGTCTCCAGAAACATATAAAATCATCTGATGTGGTTTCTCGATTTGATGACGACGCGTTCTTGATTATATTACCAGAAATTGACAATGGAGAATTGGATAGGATATCAAATCTCCTGGTAAATGCGGCAGAAAAGTGTTCCGTAAAAGACGAAGAAAAAAATATTGCCATCGATTTCAGAGTAACGGTAGGCACAAGTTCTCTTACCAAGACGACAAACAACATTACCGATTTGATTGAGCAGGCAGCCAGGGCACTCTATGCTGCTAAGGTAGCGAAAAAGGCACGTTCGAAAAAAATGACCTGACCCTGAATTGAAACGATGAAAAAAACAAATTTTTCTTTTCACAAACGGAACCACGGGACGCTGCCAGAAAGTATTGCCATTGTTCCGCTGAAAGACGATGTAATTTTTCCGCACTTGATTCTTCCGTTATCCTTAGCGGGAGAAGGATTGGTAAAAGCGGTAAACGACGCCGTTTCTAAAAATGAATTTATTGGTATCGTAGCACTAAAATATGATGTCGATTTACCTAAACCAGAGGATTTTTATGAGTTTGGAACTGCCGCAAAGGTCGTTCGGGTATTAGAATCTACTTCTGACAGTGTAAAAGCCCTTATAGAAGGAGTGGTGCGGATCAAGGTCACAGATTATGTACAAACAGAACCCTATTGTAAGGCCCGGATTGAAGAGGTTCGAGAATTTACAGAAAAATCTGAAACGATCGACGTCCTTGTACAGAGTGTTATCACACTCTTTAAACTGAGTGCCATGCTGGGAAAGGCCTTGCCTAAAGACGTTATTTCTATGATCGATACCATCAACAATCCATCGATACTGGCTGATTTGGTAGCGATTTATCTGGAATTACCTGTTCATGAAAAACAGAAACTCTTAGAGATGCTCGACCCCCAGAAACGATTGAGGGTCGTATTCCACTATCTGAATAAAGAAGTTCAGTTGAAAGAAGTTCGGGGGAAAATTGATGAAGAAGTCGCGAAAGAGATGTCAAAGACCCAACGGGAATACTTCCTGAGAGAACAGTTAAGGGCTATCCAGAAGGAATTGGGACAGGAAGACCCCCGTATGGAAGAAATCAATAAGCTGGAAGAAAAGATTAAAGAGGCAAAAATGCCCAAGGAGGTAGAAGATGTGGCTATCAAAGAATTAGAAAGGTTGAGAGATATTAATCCGGCATCGGCTGAGTATCCGGTTTCCCGAACATATCTGGATTATCTCATTAACATTCCCTGGACCAAAAAGACCATTGACAATCTTGAAATCAGTCAGGCGGCGCGGATTCTGGATGAAGACCATTATGGCCTGGAAAAGGTCAAGGCGCGTATCCTTGAGTTCCTGGCCGTGCATAAATTAAAGGAAAAACTGAAAGGTCCTATCCTCTGTTTTTGCGGTCCGCCGGGAACGGGTAAAACCTCATTAGGTAAATCAATTGCGCGGACTTTGGGTAGAAAGTTTATTCGCATCTCTTTGGGGGGCATCCGTGACGAAGCCGAGATTCGGGGACACAGACGTACGTATGTAGGCGCATTGCCTGGACGTATCATGCAAGAAATTTGTCGTGCAGGCGCCTGTAACCCGGTATTCATGCTAGATGAAATTGATAAAATTGGCACTGATTTTAGGGGAGATCCTGCTTCTGCCTTGCTCGAAGTCTTAGACCCTGAGCAAAATGTTAGTTTCGTTGACCACTATCTCGATGTTGCTTTTGATCTTTCTCACGTGTTATTTATCACGACGGCCAATATTCTTGATCCCGTCCATACTGCACTGAGAGACCGGATGGAGGTCATATATCTTCCCGGGTACAGCGAAGATGAGAAATTAAAGATAGCGCATCAATTTTTGATCCCGAAGCAAATTATAGAAAATGGACTAGAACAGCATCCTATCATATTTCAGGACCAATCTCTCTATAAGATTATTCGGGAATACACGCGAGAGGCGGGACTGAGGAACCTTGAACGTGAAATTGCATCGGTCTGCAGAAAGGTTGCCAAAGAGATAGTTGCCGGTGGACAGGTTACAAAAGAAATACAGTCAGAAACGATAGAAAAATTTCTTGGTCCAAGAAAATTTTTCTATCAGGTTACCGATGAGGAAGACCGGATTGGAGTGGTCACTGGCCTTGCCTGGACAGAGACGGGAGGTGATATCATCTTTGTCGAGTCCTCCCGGATGAAGGGAGAAAAAGAATTAACCCTCACAGGACAATTGGGTGACGTCATGCAAGAATCAGCCATTGCCGCACTCAGCTATGTCCGCAGCAACGCAAAACGACTTGGCATAGACGAAACTTTTTATGATACCTCCGAAATTCATATCCATGTCCCTTCCGGTGCCATACCGAAAGACGGCCCTTCCGCAGGTATTGCCATGTGTATGGCACTGGTTTCGCTCTTAACGGGCAGGCAGGCAAGGAGAGAAGTAGCCCTTACCGGGGAAATCACACTCACAGGAAATGTGTTACCCATTGGAGGAGTGAAAGAAAAGGTGCTTGCAGCCATAAGGGCTGGGGTGAAGACAATTGTGCTACCCTTAAAAAACAGGGAGGATTATGAGGAAGTTGACAAGGAAATCCGGGACAAGATACAATGCGTTTATATCCAAAAAGTCGACGATGCCATAGATACGGTACTTATTCAGAAACAATAATAAAGAAGGGAGGGGTACATGGTTAACATAAAAAATATACTCTGTCCGATTGATTACTCGGTTTATTCAGAGATGGCCCTGAAATATGCAATCGAATTTGCTGAAAAATACCAGGCAAAGCTCTATCTGGTGCACGTATTGGATATTCGTGTCTACGACATTAATGATCCGGATCTCTATAATGTCAATATCGTCGACGAAGAGACTATTAATAAGTTGAGGGAGAGGCTGCTCAAGTGCGTAAATGAAGACACAAAAAGCAAGATATCGGTTGAGGCCATTATTATCCAGGGGGTTCCGTTTGCCGAGATCATCAGGACCGCAAAGGAGTGCAAGATTGACTTAATTGTGCTTGGTACGCATGGCAGAACGGGGCTATCTCATGCACTTATGGGTAGTGTGGCAGAAAAAGTTGTGCGCAAGGCCCCCTGTCCAGTGCTTACTATCAGACACCCTGAGCACGATTTTATCATGCCGTAGTGTATAGTTTTTGCACGCATTCAGGAATTCGCCTTCATCGGTCAGGGGATTGCCGCATGTGCCTGGAGGAGAATGACCCTGACACTGCAATCGTTTCTAGCGATTGTTAACGCTATCTGCTGATAGCTGCCCGCTTACGATGGAGACTTATGACTAAATATATACTTATAGACCACACTGCAGATATCGGGATAGACGTATTTGGTGACTCATTGCAAGAATTATTCTCTCATGCAGCGTTTGCATTATTTGACATCATCACCGATTTATCAAGGGTAGAAGGTAAGTACGAATATAAGATAAGCGTTTCCGGGATAGATAAAGAACAGTTACTCGTTAATTGGTTAAGTGAATTATTGTACTTGCATGACGTAAAAAATCTCCTGTTCAATAATTTTTATGTTGCAGACATTACGGATAATCAACTCAACGCCATCGTACGGGGTGAGGCATTTATTGAGAATAAGCATGTGATTAAAACGGAGATGAAGGCGGTTACTTACCATAATTTATCCATTATTCAGGAAGACCATCACTGGAAGGCACGGGTTATATTTGATTTGTGATTTTTCGCCACGAATAAACACACATGGACACGAATGAAGAGAAAATAGTATAGAAAGATTTATCTTACAACAAAAGATCTTTTTCATTATTCGTGTTTATTCATGGCTACAAAAGGGGTTTTGTTTTATGGCAGATGACAAATATAAAATTCAGAAGATAGACGATTATCGTTGGCGTATCCCAAGGGAAGGCAAGATGCGGGTTGATGGCATCGTATATGCCGACGAACACATGATGAGAGAAATTCAGAAAGACGAAAGTCTGCAACAGGTGATCAATGTATCTTATCTTCCGGGGATAATTGGACATTCATTGGGAATGCCTGATATTCACTGGGGATATGGATTTCCCATTGGCGGTGTGGCTGCATTTGATATTGACGAGGGGGTAGTCTCCCCTGGTGGTGTTGGGTACGATATCAACTGTGGGGTAAGGTTGTTGAGGACAGGGCTCAACCGTATAGAAATTATCAACAAATTGGAT
>JAUPKS010000389.1 GCA_030837315.1 Planctomycetota bacterium | reverse complement strand
TTGAAATATTCTCATAAGCCTGCTTCCTATATTCCACGCCTAACGCAATCACGCGGGATTGCTCAGCTAGCAGATTCATAGACTTGCTGGTTTTGTAATACTCCAGGACTTTTGACAAGAAAGGGGTGTTGCCCAACGACTTATACATGTTTTTCTTTATCTGCGGTCTCAGAAACAGATAATTAATGCCCGTGGAATTTACACCAAGTCCCTGAAGCACCTTAAACAAGGCGGTTAAATTTGTCTTCGTATCAGTTACGCCGGGAATCAGCGGGTCCAATTTTACTTCAGGCACAATACCTATCGCACATAATTGCTCAATGTTCCGGATTCTTTCCTGCGGCGTTGCTGCATATGGTTCAATCTTCCTTTGAATATCCCGGTCTAACGTCGTAATACCGATTTGAATATGCGCTAATTCCTTGTGTTGCTTTAACAACGGGAGAAATTTTGCGGGAATTCTACCCTTGGTAAGTAAATTTACACCAACACCGTGTTCAAATAAAATATGCATCAAGTCATACGTTACCTTAAGCACTTGCGGGATAGGCTGCAGCACATCGCAGGTGGGGCTAAAAAACACATAGGCAGGCAATTTTCGGCGGACGGACAATTCTTTCCTTAGTTTTTCAGGCATATTTCCATAAACAAGCACCTTACCATCGCCCGGATACATCGAATAACCCCGCGCATAGCAATAGGCGCATTGATGAATGCACCCCATGGTTGGATTAATCGAGGCTACCTGACTGAGGCATTTTAACGTGGATTTGGTAAGGACGTGTCCCTTGCGTTCAATAAAATCGATCTGAATCATAATGATTTTGGATTGCGGAATTCGGATTTCTGATTTAAAATCACTTTTTATTATTCCTGGCAGTTTTGATGGATGAAACAATAATAGCTATTATTTCGTCATTTTCCTGCATTAAAGAACCAAGCAAAACTTTATCAACAATTTCCATCTCCTTTATTAACTCAAGCCAAAACAGGGTTTCATCTGCCTCTTCCTCCACAATGGATAGCTTTGAAATAAAGTCAGCTGTTGACCGTGCTCGACACGCGGCTCTGTAATTAGCAGCAATAGAAGTTCCTGAACGAAATATCTGATTACCAATTAATCTTCCTTCCATATTATTGGGAAACTTTCGGCAAAGTTTAATAATGCTTTTGGCAAATTCTTTTGTTCTCTTTTTCATATCATTGCGGTTCATCCTTTTCTCCTCTTTATGGATTGATTTTTTTAAATCCAAAATCCGAATTCCGCAATCCGAAATCGTATACGTTCATCACTTATTGAGCACCAGCCCCCCGTTTGGCCGGTATAACAGCAGATGGTCGGCAATGCTATTTTGAAAGTCATCGTGGTCCCCCTGGTTATCAATCAATATTCCCATGCCGCTAATCTCTTCGGTTTTTGACGGAGATGAAACGCCCTGGCTATTACCCTGTGCCTGATACACATCATTCCCGCAAAAATCTGCCAGGACTCCAATGCCCTTTTCCAGACCAATGCCTTGTGAGGTGGTCTCGCTCCGATAGGTATCATTCCCACACTCATCCACCAGAAACCCGATACCGGTGTCGTGCCCGCACCCCTGAGAAACACCAAAGCCGCATTCATACGTATCGTCGCCCGATGTATCCTTCAACAATCCGATAGCCGAATGGATACCAGCACCCTGGGCATAGCGACCGGCGTAATAGGTATCGTTACCATCATTGTCGTATAAAAATCCGAGTGAGAAATAATAGCCGCTACCCTGAGAAAAATAGTCGCCATGATATTGATCGTTCCCTTTTTGGTCAATCAGTATGCCAATACCCCCTGATGCCCCCACAATGGACTCTTCTGGCCTCACGCCCATCCCTATTCCCTGAGACATGGACTGAAAGGATTTATCCGGATCCCGGAAATCCGGATACTCTCCCCCGGTAAAGTAGAAATCATTTCCATCAGCATCCAGTAATGCGCCAAACCCCCTGGTAAATCCTACGCCTTGAGCAAATTGCCGGCTAAAATAAACGTCATTGCCGCTCAGGTCGCTCAGTAAACCTGCCCCAAAAAAACCCACTCCCTGATTTGCAACATGACCGCTATAAAAATCGCTACCGTCGTTATCCACTAACAGCCCGACTCCAAACAGGCACGCCCCCTGCGAAAAATCCTGGCTCACATATTTATCATTTCCCTTACAGTCTATGAGGAGACCGATTCCAAACCTCCCGGTACCCTGTGAGAATGGGTTCTTTGCAAGGTAGACATCATTTCCTGAGAAATCGATACCGATAGAGACCGGGATGTCTTTGCTGGATGAGCCTGCATTATTAAAATAATAATCATCGCCGCCAAGGTCAATAATTACTGCCGCATCGGCATAGTAATACGAGGTACCTGTTCCACCGACAATGATTTTTCCAATGGTTGTATCCTGGACAAACAAGATATCACCTGCAAAATCCCGTGGTACTTCCATACCCCCCTCTTGATTTTCCGTGCGAAGGGATTCTGGTATGTGGAATGGAGAAACAGGCGTTTTTGTTCCATCGGTGTGTGCCTTTTTCAGGACGCCTGTCTTTTCCAGCAGTACTGCTGATGCCTCGAACAACCATGCAAGATTCACCTTTTGAGATAATGACAATACCCTGGCGAGGTCTTGCGGCGCTATCTTTTCATCAGGCAACCAGACTTTGTGGGTGTTTTGATACAAAAATTCAGAGTCCTCCTGTGATAAGTTGCAGAATGCGCCTTGTACAGAAGAAACACAGGATACCAGGCTATCGATAACACCTTGTAGTTGTCCTTGTAATGAGTCGGTCGTTTCCGTTTTTGGTAATTGCTCAGTATCTGGTGGAATCTTTTGAGATTTATCAACCACCCCTCTTTCCCCTCCTTCGCAAGGCGTGGAAAGGGGGGTGGTGTCCTGTTTCATAGTAAGCAATTTCGATTTTACGTCTAACAATTCTGCCGCGAAACCTATTTGAGCGCAGGTATCGTTATCAAAAAACCTATCATATATGGCCTGTCCAATCCTGGGAGTATCGAGGGAATGCAACATAAGATAATTTACCAGAGATAAACGAAACGGATTGGCCTCCTCATTGGATTGGAAACCTTCCCGGGCATATGCCTCTTCACCAATGCGTTGTACTGT
>JAUPKS010000388.1 GCA_030837315.1 Planctomycetota bacterium | reverse complement strand
ATAGAAGTTACCAAAGCACCTGCATCGCCTTAAGCCAGCCATAAAGAACCACTTTTTTGTGGTTTTTTATTTACTTTTTAATGTACAAGAAAAGTATATTTCTAAAGCCATTAGTTGAAACCAAATCCTATTTTCCCGCCACAAAACCGATAACCGCAAAAACCTAGAGCGCAAACGTATACCTTTCGAGGTCAGAAACATGTTTATAAAATTATGCAGGCCTCTTATAGTGGCCTGAATTAGCGGTATGTCCAAGTGTGTGTAACTTGCTGGTTTGATATTGTATGAGTTGGCATTGCTTAACTTTCTGTCTTTCGCAGCCCAATAGGATGAGACCCTATGTAGATAACCTAGTTCACCTCATGACCAAAGAACTCCAAGAATTGCAATACTACCATCTAAGAGGTCGCCTGCTCTTTAATGGGTTCCACCAAGGGGGCTTGAAATCCTTTATCTCGTTTATGTTGATCTCATGACTTATAGTCCACATATCATCGAAGTTGTTTTTGATATCGGCGATGCAATCTTTATCATAGTAAAGGGTGCCGATATGTGAGGGCTCTCTCTTGGTTTGCGGCAGCATTTTCCTAGCATCCAGGGCAAAGAGATCATCGAGTATGGCGATCCTATATGTCCCTCGGTTCTCTGTAGGAGTATACCTGACATGGAGATTCTTATCATAGGTTTCTTTCAGGTATCCTATGTAGTTCAATTGCTTTTGGTCCCTTCTTCCCAGAAGCATCTCGATGTTGGCCTTCTTCTCTAAAATGCTCTCGTAATAGCTCCTGTGAATGGCGTCAAAGGTTCCTGTGCCACTTATCATCAATACAATGTTGCTGCCATCTTTCGCGTTGTTTAAAAGGTTGTACAGGACCCAGGGAGCGCTATAATTTACAGGGATACTGCGCTCTTCCATGCATTGCCCTAGCTTTTCGTACATATTTTCGGGGCTGAAGTTCTCATTATATGTTTGCGAAAGATTATTAAAATATGCATCTAAACCACTTACGGACTCTGGCATGCTCATATAAACCTTATCGAGTCTATTTTTGTAAGTTTCCCAAATCGTCTTGGGATCTGCTGGCAGCAACATCTCCCTTCCAAACATTTTCTTAAATATTGGATTTTCATAGTCTATCAGGGAAAGAATCTGGGCGGTCATCCCATCGATCAATAGCTGCCTACGGCCTAATCTCAAACGACTGCCGCTGAACTTGGGGATCTCCTCTTTGACCTCCTTTAGGATTTTCTCGAAGTTGGCGGGAAAATACTTAATGTAATCTATATAATAAGCTGCTGCGCCAAGGGCTGTCTGGGGTTTCTGGGATAGTCCAAGGTTAAATATGTGCGTTAGAGCGTCGATGGCACTGAGGTCCTGTATAGATGAGATGTTTTCTGACATTGGCCTCGTTGTAGAGTTTTTTCAAATTTAAGTTTTACTAAATTTGTATCTTCATATTTCGGTATTATCTCATTTCAGGCGCTCTGGGGATTTATGCAATTTTGCAGAAGGACATTTTCCCAAATACAAGGTATTTTAGAAAAATTATATGTCAATTATTTGGGAGTTTAATCATTTTACACCTCTATAAAAGAAAAGATTATATATTATTAAGCATAACGGCCAATCGATGACGAAAATGCAGGAACGAACCAGCACAACAAAAATATGTGAGACGACCAAGGGATTATTGGAAAATGCAGGCCCCGGCAGCAAAACAGCCCTGGTAGTTGCGGGTCATCGATTTGATGAATCGCAAAAGCCTGAAGATGAACGAATCTGTTACGACCCATATGCCGTTCACTTCGTCACTCCTGAGGTACGGGAGCTAAACAAGGACCCACTCAAGGTAAAGGCAATGCTTGAGAGTCTTGGTGCTCTTGGGCCTCTTCTTCTCGGAATTGGCAATTCAACTCGGGCAAGAGTCAGATATTTTGACGATTTCGTAAAAAGGTCTATTGATGAAGGACTTGAGCAGCTGGTCATTCTGGGAGCAGGCTACGATACCCGAGCGTATCGAATCGAGGGCCTGAGTGGCAAGGACAATATCAAAGTGTTCGAAGTTGATCAACCTGTCACTCAAGACGTGAAGAAGGAGAAGATCAGAGAGATTTTCGGTGGGCTTCAAGAGAATGTCGTGTATGTCCCCCTCGATTTAACGGCAGAAAATCTAGGTGAAAAGTTGCTGGGGAGTGGATATGATAAGTCCAAACAGACTCTATTCATCATGGAAGGACTCCTCATGTACCTTTCGCCTGAAACGGTGGATGATATCTTTTCTTTTTAAACGAATACCCCGCAGCTTGCTGCGGGGATAAAGGGCACACGTTTTCAACTTAGGGTACGTGTTTAGGTGCACCCGAGTAGGTCGATAGAAACGGCTTTTCAGTTCAGAGGTTTTGTTATATAAATACATGTATAAAATAAAAGTCGATATCAATGACCCATGCACAAAAAAGTGGCCTTATATGATTTTGCCGTGCTGGATGCGCGCAAATGTGCTTCTAGATGCTGATTCTAATGAGCTAAACACATACGAATTTATTAATGTGAACTATTTATTTTTATCGTAATACCCCGATGCTTGCATCGGGGATAAAGTGCATACATGTTCAACTTAGGTTTGTATCAGATTAGCTT
>JAUPKS010000387.1 GCA_030837315.1 Planctomycetota bacterium | reverse complement strand
AAAACTTAAAGGCAAAGATTGCCGCGTTGGAGAAGGAACTAGCAAAGGCAGCAAACAACAAAACAATCGCGCTTAAAAAGGAATTAATGCTAGTCAGGCAAGAGCTCAAAGAACCTCTCACATTGTATACGTCAGCGCTTAAAAAATTACTCCCTATGCAGCGCCGGGATTTTGAACAGATATTCACGACAATGAATGAACTTCCGGTTACGATAAGGCTCCTTGACCCACCTCTTCATGAATTTTTGCCACAGGAAGAATACAACCAGAAAGAAATGGCAAAACAGATGAAGATTAGTCTGAAAGAGGTGCAGGACAAGGTATCAGCGCTTCACGAATTGAATCCCATGTTAGGACACCGCGGTTGCAGACTCGGTGTCACATATCCGGAAATCTACGACATGCAGGTACAGGCTATTATTGAGGCTGCCTGCAATGTGAAGAAAAAAGGCGTTTCTGTATATCCGGAGATCATGTTACCTATCATTAGCACCGAACAGGAGTTCAGTATATTAAAGGACGATATTCATAGAATCGCCAAAGACGTTATGCAGAAGACAGGTATGCAGATTGCGTATATGGTAGGAACTATGATTGAGATTCCACGAGCGGCCCTGATAGCGGATAAGATCGCAAAACACGCCGAATTCTTTTCCTTTGGAACCAATGACCTTACGCAGATGACCTTTGGTTTTAGTCGTGATGACGTTGGTTCCTTTGTGCCTGAATACCTTGAAAAAGGCATTCTTGAAAAAGACCCATTCCAGGTGTTAGACCAGGAAGGCACAGGCCAACTAGTGGAAATCGGTATTAAAAAAGGAAGAAGTACGCGTCCAGAGTTAAAGGTTGGGATTTGTGGCGAGCACGGAGGAAATCCACAGACTATTTTATTTTGTCATAAAGTGGGAATGAACTACGTAAGTTGTTCTCCATTTCGGGTTCCTATTGCAAGGCTCGCAGCAGCACAGGCGTCGTTACAACAGCCGGTATCACAGGCAACTGTTTGATACAAAAACAGAACAGGTAATCTTTTCCCCTAAAGCAAGAGACGGTTTTAGGTTTTGCAACAGTTTAGTTTTTTGAAGACATTCATAATTGAAAATGCCTTTATGCTAGTATGATAACCACAGCATTGCGGGAAATTTTCAAAAAACTAAACGGGTACCTATTTTCTAACTTTCACAATTATGGATTCTTTCAAACCATTTGCCTTAAACGTTACCTTTGCAATCCCCGTCCTATTCGTTGCGATAATTGTAAATACAGCTTGACCTTGAGTATCTGTATATGCATTTAGTGGTGATACAGATATATACCTGTTACCAAACTTAATCTTAGCTGCCACCATTTCATGTATTGGTATACAGTTGTCACCGTCTAATGTTACGGTTACTTCATCACTCTGCCCTCTTTTGAGCATTAATTTGCCTGGGGACAACTTTATTTTTTTAACTGCGCAGATATTTGTACGTGGTCGTAATTCAAAATTTAATGTTCCTTCGACTTGGGGCTCTATGTCAATGGATTTCTCTTGCGATATATGACCATCTGCCGAAGCGATAAGTGTGTAAGTGTTTCCGCAACACATAATTTCTTCAGGATCAGACCAGCTATAAAAACCGTCTTCATTTGTAAAGAATATCCCCCCCCAAACCCCTGCCGATCACCATAGCCTTTTCAATACCCTTCCCATTTATTACATTTGTTACTTTACCAGATGCAGCATGGCAATCAGAGCTATAATTTGAAATTGTTTGTGTCCTTCCAATATATAAACCACTGGCTGTTCCGTAATTAAACCACGCGATCATTGGAGAACTTGAACTAGTAAAATCATCATAAGCTTTTCCAATGAGTGTCGCCGAGTTTGATGTTATATCCGTTGCTCCATAGGTATGAGCAAGAATATCTTTTCGGAATTGACCGAGAAATAAAAAAAACCTTACTGCAAAGATATTCATTGAAAAACGTCTTCAGAATCAAGGCTTTCTTCGTATTTCTGGCTTCCCAACCGTGCAGATACAAATGAATGCCTATCGATCCTTTTTGCATACCAGGATATCAGCCTTTTCTGTCATTTCATTCATAATTTTTTCAATCAACAGTCGATAGTGTTCCGCTTCTTCCTCAGTGAGATTGGGTGGAACATGGATGGGGTCGCCATACATTATTAATGCCCGGGAAAATGGCTTTGGGATACGGAATTCATCCCAACTGGGAAGCTTCCAATAACGAGACAATCCAATGGTAGTGGGAATAATAGGGAGTCTCGTTTTTTGGCTGAGATAGATGCATCCGGGTTGGACAATGAATCGAGGTCCACGTGGTCCGTCCGGGGTAATTGCTACCGCGTATCCTTCCCGAATCTTATCAACCATGGCCTTTACTGCCCTTGCGCCGCCTCTCGTTGTTGATCCTCGAATAACACCGAAACCAAGCCTTTTTATTACTTGGGCGATATATTCACCATCGGAGTGCTGGCTAATGAGTACCTGTATGTTTTTGTGGCGGCCCACATAGGCAGGGACAAGCATCAGGCAATGCCAGAAGGTATAAATGGCATGCGTGGTTTGTGTCTTTTCGGTAAATCCTTTGGGGTCATCGTAAATACGAATGGTTAAAGCCAATAATTTTATAAACCAGGCGCCAAGAATTCCTACCGTAAAGAATTTTAGTTTTTTCATCATGCTTTTTACCGCAATTTAGCTTTTGGCCATGGATAAATACAAGGCGCATTTGTTGCAACTCATATTATCGTTCTCGCAAAAATCCTTAAAGATTTGATACAATCCCTGTTGCCTCCTGGCAGTATTTACAATCTTCCCAGATGTCTTTAGTTGTCCCAGGATTCGATTGCTCATAAACTCTGTTACACTTGTTGCGGGAAGTGGTTTATACTTCTTATACACAAGATGCAATATCTTTTCCATTTTAAAGTTATTATGTTTTCTTGCATAGACGAGTAAGATGGGAATCATAACATTAATAAAGATGTGGGAAGTCCTTTCCTTCCCGATCAATTGAAGTGGCTTTGTTATTTTTTTCCCGCACAAGACATAATGATGCGACCAATAAGGGTCGTAGATATCGAGAAAGAGGGATTGTATATTATCAATTAACGTCTTGATGATTCTGTGTTCGTCATGATAATTTTCTACCTTTTCAAATACAGATAAGATGTGCTGGAAGATACTATGAGACGAACACTCCGAAAGAATGTTGGCTATCGCCGCAATCCTTCTTTCCGGGAAATTTGCAGGCCTGCTTCCGGCGTAGATCCAGTCATCTTTTGTCATGGAGGCCCGATCGATTTTCTTTTGGACCGCATCCCATGCACGTTCGATGTCATGTATGTACGCAGCCGTTTCGTTATCAGAGGGTGGTTTTAAATTTCTTTGTTGCGGTAATAAACCAGCCATACCTAACAGCAGCGATTGCATATCGATCTTTTTCTTTTGTATGGTGACATCTTCGGGGGTTAGGCGGCGGATGTCTTCGAGTGGTATCCGGGTGGCTAACGTCAGGAACGGTTTCTTGTTATTTTTATATCCAAGCGATTCCATAATCGCTTCGTAAATTACTTGCTCAAAGGGGCTTGTTCCCACCCATCGTTCGTATCTTTTTACCTTTCGAAGAATGCGTTCATCGCCGGCGTAATCGAGGAAATAACCTATCCATTCTCCATCCACCTTCTGTCTTTGTATTTCCATGTGGCAATGTCCGGGAATTACCTTTCTTCCTTTTAGATAGGATTCTATGTCAATCACATCTACCAGGTCGTCCAGTTCGGCATCTAAATATGTGGACAGGGTTAACTGAGGAATGAAGTGCCCGCTATAATTTTTCATGGGTTCTCCCTGTTTGTCGCTCCACATAACGACGTGTAAGCAGACAGTGTCGTAACTCCTCTGTTTGTCGTGCTGGTGTCGTATCCAATCCGAAGAGAATACATGCACCTCGATATCACCCTTTATGAGGCCTTTCCCTTCCAGGAGAATTTCTGCATGTTTAAAATCAGGGCCTCCCTCCGAATTCCACCATCCGGGCGAAAGAACTTCCAGGCGTAAGCCATCATCCGTATAGAGTTTGCCCTTTTTGATATGTTGTCCAAACCAGACACATCGAACGAGTTCTTCCTTAATCAGCCTTTCCGTGCCTTCTAAGACACGCAGGGGCAAACCGTCGTTCACCCCTTCGTTATTTCTATCAGCAGAAAGAGAGCTGACGATCTGTTGGTAAGCAGGCGAAAAATAATCTGCAGGATACGTATTGAGGTTAAGCATTATTTATATCCTAATTTATAGAGCTTACTTTTGTCTTTCCGCCATTTTTCTATAACCTTGACCAAAAGTTCCAGGTACACCTTTCTGCCTATTTCTTTTTCAATCTCTTCCCTGGCAATGAGGCCAACGTGTTTGATTGCCTTTCCATCCTTACCGATAATAATACCTTTTTGGGATTCACGTTCCACATAGATAATGGCCTTGATAAAATCTTTGCCTGCCTCCCGTTCCTTAAACTCTTCAATTTCGACGGTAGTGGAATAGGGGATTTCTTCCCCGTAAAATTCAAAAACCTTCTCACGAATAATTTCAGAGGCAAGAAACCTTTCGTTGTAATCGGTCATGTAATCCTCAGGATAGAAAGGCTCTCCTTCCGGTAAATATTTCACAACAAGATTGAGCATTAAATCGAGATTGGTTCCCTTTAAGGCAGAAATCGGCACAATGTCAGCAAATTTGAACCGCTTGTCATACTCAGAAAGAATCGGTATCAGGCTGTCTTTTTCTACCAAATCTACCTTATTAATGGCCAAAATAACCGGGATATTAAGGTGAGATAACTTTTCAAAAAAATCCTTATCTTTTTCGGCAGGCGGTTCAAAAGGTTCTGCCATCATCAAGATTACATCCGCATCTTCTGTGGCAGCATAGGCTTCTTTCACCATATATTTTTGCAACTCATATTTTGGCTCCATAATACCCGGCGTATCATAAAAGACGATTTGATAATCCTCTTTGGTTAATACACCCATGATTTTTTTCCGGGTTGTTTGGGGTTTAGGAGTAACGATGGATAATTTACACCCCAGAAAATCATTGATCAGGGTTGATTTGCCCACGTTCGGTTTGCCTACTATGGCTACATAGCCAGACTTGAAGTGTTTTTTCTCTGATTGCATAAAATTTCCTCATCAAAATTACTTGCATAAAAATGCTGATTTCGATTATGATTATACGTGAGAAATCAAACAGTCGTGTTTGTCTCACAAATTCTAAACTTTACCCTGTATTGAATCAAGTGTTTTCATAATACGACGACGCAGGGTGCGTACAAATAAGAAAGAAGAACATGTCGCGTGGCACATGTACTTCGTGATGAAATATCACGAGAAACACATTGTTTATTAATCCTTGCATTTCCCTTCATGGAAAAATCAAAAATCGATAAAGAATACCTTAGAATTATACCTGTCGGTCCGTTTAATGAAAAGCCGGTTACTCTTCTTAAAGAAAAGATAGAAAATTTAAATATCCCTTATAGTGAAGAAGAAGCAGTTCAATTTCCGGAAATGACTGACCGGAGAAATGATACGTCACACACGTATAAGGAAGAAGTCGTTCAGATTATTTATGGTAAAACATAAAAATATTTCTTGCTAACGGAAAGTTTATTAAAAAAATTTGGGGGCAAAAGTATATAATTTTTTTATCAATCAGAGTATACAAACTAAAGTGAAAAAAATTTATGGAGATGCGATACTTGGAACAAACAAAACAACCACAACCAAAAACTGCTTCTGTGCAGGATCTTTACATTGAAACGAGCCAAAAAAAGGCTAAAAAGAGAGGTAATAACAAGAGAAAAGGGTTTAATTCCCCGAAGCTGCGCTGGTCTATACAAATAGCATTCTTTATCGTAGTGCTTGTTATCGGGTGGCAGTTCTATACCTTTGTTAAATACTGCGAGGCGGGAGGAAAGGGGTTTTACCTGCCAAGGCCGCCTGGTGTCGAATCCTTCCTACCAATCAGTGCTCTTATGGGTACAAAGTACTTTTTCGGTACAGGGAAAGTTAACTCCATCCACCCGGCAGGCTTTGTAATCTTTGGAACGTTACTCTTAACGGCTTTATTTTTCAGAAGGGGTTTCTGCGGCTGGATTTGTCCTATTGGCACTATTTCTGAATGGGAGTGGCGTTTGGGAGATTGGTTTTT
>JAUPKS010000386.1 GCA_030837315.1 Planctomycetota bacterium | reverse complement strand
TTACTCCGTGCTTTAACTCCTCGCTTGCCTTTGGAAATGCAAGTATTCTGAACAAAACAAGGGGAAGCATCCCAAATAAGAGAAACGTGACAATGACTACGACAATTCGTTTTTTTAATATCCCTATCATATTTTTGCCCTTTTTAAATGAAAATTATTTTTTAAGCAAATTGCCAATCTTTTCTAAATTAATTTTCGTGATTACTTATTTATCCTTTCTAAGTATACGACCATATACTTTGAATAATTATAATTCTCAAAATATCATATGTCAATAGATAGTATGCAATAGTTTACATATTATAAATTGTTATGACCAGAACATGAGCGCACCTGAGGAAAATAATCTCCCAAGAAAAGCCTGATCGTCTGACCTGGATATCTAGTATTTTGACAGAACATAATGATGTAATAGGACATAAGAACGTAATGAGACCGTACTCAGCGGGGGGGGGTATTTATGAAAATAAACGGGGGCAATAATCAGTCAGGAATCGAAATAACCGTAAGAGATGTTGATGTGGAAAACATCACAAGTACCATCATCAGTGAATCTCGGACTGGAAGCATTAATGACGGGAAGATATTCATTTATCACGTGGAAAATGTTTATCATGCTCGCACGAAGGAGTACGGCGAAGCCGCAATCTAGAATGAGTATCATGTCTTGGTTGCATAAGAATTTTCATTATATTCATGCGGGTTTTGGGGAGGTAGTGGTATAAGATTAAGGCTAGTAATATGATATGACAGTGTCTATGGTGATATACCTATGAGGACAGAAGTGGTGAATGGATGGAATGTATTCAAGCAGATATTCACAGAACATTGGGAAAGATTAAAGAAGAAGTATCCGAAGTACAGCGAAGGACACTACGAAGAACAAGGAAAGAAGATGTTAAGTTGTGGCAACCCGGAGGAGACTTGTCCCCATGAAAATGGGGATGGGATATATAAAGGGGTGTGTACATATTACCATAACACACCCCCGCCCCCTCTTTTTAGAGGGGAGATTTAAAGTCGCTGCCAAAGGCAGCCTAATTAAACCTATCTTCCTGTTTCCTTGTGAATCGGGTATCACAACAACTGGTAAATACGCTAATCCTTGATTTGTTCGTTCAACACCAACTGCATTTTATCGCTGAGCATTTGATCCTTCTGTTTATTTGGCATGCCTTACGAAGTATCTTTTGCATCATTTGCAATAAAGATAGCACCTTTTCAATCTCACACGCCAAACTTTGTTTTTACAATGTCTGCGTGGCAGAGAGGATTGTTACCTCCATAGCTGCCCTTACCCAAGAGAATCACTTTTTTACGATGTCAAATTGTCTGCCAGATTCTATGAAGGCCGCCGTACCTTTGCTCAGGAACCCAGTACCCTGGCTGTGAAGTCCCTGTACCTCTTAACTTCCAAGGGTTAAAAGAATGTTGTTATCTTCTCCACATTGGCCTCAGTCCGTATCATGCCGCCAACAGGGAGCGCTAAACAGAATCCATTTCCAGGTTGTTTCAACCTTTTACTCCTTCTATAAACAAGTTTAATAAACTATACAAAAATGTGTAAATGGGTTTAGACATCTATTCTTAAAGTGCTTAACCGTCTAGGTAAAAGCAACTATGATAAAGCCGGTTTTCGCCCGTCTAAACTCATACCACCTGACCCGTTTATCACAATGGCAATGAGTGCGCCCAAAATGGCCATGTTTTTCATAAACATGATCAACTGCGTCTGATCACTGAAATTGTTATGAAAAATCAACGTTACAGGAATTAGAAATACAATCAAGCCGAGTGCGCCTAATCTTGCTTTGTATCCGATCAACACTGAAATCCCTCCTGCCAGTTCAAAAATAATTGCCATTACCAGAAAAAATCTCACTGCGGGCATTCCAGTTGATTTCATGTAACCCATAGTTGATGTCGGATCAAAGATTTTTCCCAATCCAGCATATATGAAAATCGCCGATATTAATAAACGTGATAATAAAGAGCCATACTTTTGCATTTTTGTCCCTCCTGAGGAGTTAATGTTATTTGTTTAAGCCTGTGATATTATAGAATTTGACCAGCTAGATTTTTGCCTTGGTTTCTTGCTCTTGAATGAAAGTTCCAGTTGGGGAGCTGCAGTTGTGAAAAGAAATTGAGTAGGCCGGTATCAAGAAAATAATCGCTAGATTGGTAATAGTTTTTAGTATAAAGTCCTCCATAGCCCTTACCCTCCAACGTGGAGCAAAAGATGCCCGTCTCGGGTGACGACTATGTAGCTTTCCAGGTATTTACCATATGCGAACCGTCTCAGCCCATGGTCACTATTGCGACTACATCCTTGCATTTAAGAATCTGCATCATCTTCTCTGGGATCATCTGTAAAACCTCCTCATGTTTTTAGTATCTTATCACAATCACATTTCCTTGTGCCTAACACTCCGGCTCACCAACGGCATCCCGTCCGTTGAAACCAGCCGGTTGTTCATGGGCGTCGTTCTGCTACTTCCACTGACGGAGTTCTATAATAAGCCCATCAGGGTCTCTTATTTCTCCACGGAACGAATTGCCCAGGTCTATGGGCTCCTGGACCATAGCTATCCCTTTGTCCTTCAGATAATTCACTGCCGTGGCCATATTATCCACCTCAAGGGCAATGCCTCTGTACCCTACCTCCCAGGGGTTGTTGGATTTCGGCTTGGGCTCGTCTACAGAGATGATTTCAAGCACCGTATCGCCAAGTTCAATATAAACAATCTCATTCATGGGCGGCACTTTCATTTCCTTACGACTTCTAATTCTAAAGCCAAGAACGTTTACATAGAAGTCAATGGTCTTTTCCGCATTCCTTGGTACAATTTCCACATGGTCGACTCTCTTGAACATCGCTCTAACTCCTTTTCTGCGACAGGAGACCCCGTCACACACGTTTGTGTCAGATCTAAATTGTTCGTAACCATCGTCTGACTTTCGATGGCCTTTCACTTAATTCTACCTCGTAAAAAATTACGATGTTATCCACTTTCCACTTTCTTTTCTTAGGAGGAATATGTGTTTTTCCTGAACGGCAGTTTTAAGAAGACTTCCCAGAAAACCAACAAATGTAATTTTCTTCAGGAAGGGGAGCGCTAACCATCCCACAGCAAGATGCCTTCCCAGGCTGACGACTTCACCCAAGACCTTTGGATGGTACGGTTTCCTCACACCCCCAAAAATATCCGCGTAGATATTGTATGCTACCAACCGTCCTTGCTGCAATGCAAACTGGGCAGCGGCGGGAACAGGTTCTTTTGTGTAGGGATTTATTGCAAGGGCATTATCACCAATGGCATAAATAAAAGGATACCCTTCTGCCCGAAGAAACTCATCAACAGTAATACGTCCTGATTGTCCAATTTTCAGCCCGCTTTCTCTTGCAAGTTCACTGATGCGAATGCCTCCTGTCCAAATTAAAGTTTTCGTTTTCACCACTTCACCCGATGAAAGGGTTGCAGTGTCCGGTGTCCGGCCCATGATCTTTGATTTTGGTATGATTTTTACACCTTTTTCAAGGAGTTTTTTATGAATACGTGCCGCAAAGGATTCATCCATTCTCGGGACTATGCGGTCACCCGATTCAACAATGATGATTTCAACCTCATGAGGATTCACATGAGAGTTACGGGTGCACTGTGCTGCATGGTCAGCAAGTTCAGCAGCGAATTCTACCCCTGACAAACCACCACCACCGATGACAAACCGAAGCATATCTCTTCGCCGCTCTTCAACCGGTTCTGATGCCGCACGTATACAGAGTTGACTAATATAGTCACAGATCATCTGAGCGTCTCTCAATGTCTGAAGCGGGAAAGAATGTTCCTGTAATCCAGGGATATTATAGAAATTTACCTGACTTCCAAGTGCAATCACTAAGTAATGAAAAGCTAAAGACCCGCATTCAATGTAA
>JAUPKS010000385.1 GCA_030837315.1 Planctomycetota bacterium | reverse complement strand
CTCTGCCTTTTCTTTGCGTAATTTATAAATTCTCTGGCTTTCTTCCTCGCGGTATATTTCTTCAAGCCGCTCCTTCAGTCCTTCTTGTTCCACTACTCGCACGATCCATCGCCCATTTTTGGCAGTAGTGCATACCCCAAAATGCTTGCATTTACGGCAATCTTTACCCCTGGCTTTGTAACTTATTTTCCCCTGAGAACCAAAGGCAATTCCTTTCCTCTTAAGTATCTTTCCTTCAGGACAAATAGAGACGTCCCTTTCTTTATCGTAACGAAACTCTTCCGTACCAAACGGCTCTACCGGCGTTCTCTTGTTCTCTTTTTGTGCCTGACTTCTGCCGGGCATTATTACCTTCACCTTTTCCGCCACTTTCCCTAAATCCTTAAGACTGAAATACCCGGCATCGCTTACTACCCGTTCTGGAGGTTTCCCTAAGATTTCTGTACTCTGTTCCACCTGCGGTGAAAGTTGGTCCAGATCGTTGTTTTGGCTTACAGCTTCACTATTTACTATTAATCCGTACTTCTCATCGGTGGTTACTTCGCAATTCATTATCGCATGGCTTCCCTGCCGGGTTTTGCCGTTTACGCTATCCTTATCTGTTGTGTTTATCTTCTCTTTTCCGGTCTCCTTCAGCGTCTTTACTATTTCCTGTACTTTTGCCCGCATTTCCTTCTGATCCTGAAGCTCTTTATTCAGCTTTATCAATGTTCCGGCACTGTCTTCTTCCATATCTATTTGTTCCGCTTCTTCCATGATTCGTTCAATGTTCTTCTCTGCTATTTCTAATCGCTTCTTGCAACGCTCTTCATCCCACGTGTTATTTATTGACGCATTTGCCCGGAATTTACTCCCATCTACAAACAGCGTATTCCCTTCTATTATACCCAGCTTCATGCAGAGTTTTACATTCTGCCTTAATATTTGCTTTAACGCTTCTTTATTGTCGCTACGAAATCTCGCTATCGTTCGATAATCCGGCAGTATCCCGGAGACTAACCAAAGAAAGGATAGATTGTGGTAACACGCCCTTTCCAATTTCCGCGAACCTCTTATCCCGTATGAATACCCATATACAATAAGTTTTACCATCGCCTTTGGTTCAAAGGATAGCGCTCCGGCTTGGTACGGGTCTATGATTATTCCCATCTCGTGAAGGTCTATACTATCTACAAATGCATCATATACTCTAACGGGGTCTTCTTTCCCCACATAGTCATCTATTTTTGGTGGAAGGAATGATAGTTGTTTTCTGTTTCCCACAATATAAGCCATAGGTCTCTTGCCTCCGTAATCTTTCTTGTTAGCATAACGATTAGGTGCTTGCTTCTGTAATCCCGAGAAAACAAGCTTTTGGTAATTACATGTAAGTAATTACAATACAATGGCTTATGTTCACACAAGCAGACACGGAAGTCAAGCATTGTTTTACATATCTTACTAATGTATAAACACTTACGGCTTTTTACAGCCACAAACAAATTAACAACCAATGGGTTGGTATCCCCCCCCGAATGAAAATGGGGGTTTTCATTTGACCCAGTCTGAAATCGAGACCCAACCTACGGTACTGCCAAAAGGCACACAGCATCTAACACCTCATATCATTTTTAATACGTTATAGAATTCCGGGATGTTCAATCAAGAATTTCTTTGCCTTATTTCGTAAATTACGAAATATCGTTGAAATCAAATCAATCATTGCTTACACTTGAAATCATGAATATTGAATTTTTTCAATCCATCGCCCTGTCAGTAGCCAATGAACGCTCAGTGGGTGTTGTTTTTCGCAATATCGTGAATGGGTTGGCTGATGACCTTAATATTGTTCTTGCCAGAATCTGGATCATAGGACCGGGCGACCTATGCAATGTCTGCCCCTGGTTAAAAAATTGTCCTGATCAGACGAAATGCTTGCATCTGGTGGCAAGTAATGGACAATCACTTCATAATAAACAACGGTACACGTGGCTTAAAGGGCATTATAAACGTTTTCCCCTTTATACTGAAGAACCGGACAACATCACTGCCACAGGGAAAATAGGTTATATTGGAAAAACCGGCAAGGCTATTTTGCGTAACGATATAATCGAAAATCCGACCTGGTTGCTGGATCAGGAATGGGCAAAGCGAGAAAAAATAGCCAGTTTCGCCGGTCAACCACTAGTGTTTCGAGATGAAACTCTTGGCGTGGTAGCTCTTTTCAGCCGAAAAGTATTGGATCAATCACACCTGGTAATGCTTCGAACCTTTGCTTGCAACGCTGCATCAGCCATTGCCAATGCCAGGGCCTTTGAGGAAATCGAACAATTACACCGTCAGCTGGAAATGGAAAATGAATATCTCCGCGACACAGTCCGGGATGTATATACTTTTGGAAATATTGTAGGACAGAGTGTTGCATTACAAAAGACCCTTCAGCAAATAGAGCTGGTAGCACCCACTGACGCAACTGTTCTTATTCATGGAGAGTCCGGGACAGGAAAAGAACTCATCGCCCTGGCAATTCACCAACGAAGCAAACGAAAAAATCGATCTCTTATTAAAGTCAATTGTGCTTCCATCCCACGCGAACTCTTTGAGAGTGAGTTTTTTGGACATGTAAAAGGTGCATTTACTGGAGCGTTTAGAGATCGGACAGGGAGATTCCAGCTTGCAGACGGGGGAACTCTCTTTCTTGATGAGGTGGGGGATATACCCCTTGAACTACAAAGTAAGTTGTTGCGCGTGCTTCAGGAAGGCGAGTATGAAAGGATTGGCGAGGAAATGACCCGCCGGGTAAATGTGAGGGTAATTGCCGCTACCAATCGAGATCTTAAAAAGGAGATGGAAGCAAAACGGTTCCGGCAGGATCTTTACTTTCGATTAAGCGCTTTTCCTCTGGAAATTGTTCCTCTCCGAAACAGGATGGAAGACATACCTCTTTTAGCAAAAGAATTTTTAAAACAGATATGTCAAAGTATGGGACTGAAAGAGTTGCCTTTGAAGAAAAAGCATATTCTTCAACTCCAGAACTATGATTGGCCTGGAAATATACGAGAACTGCGAAATGTGATTGAGCGCGCAGTAATTTTATCGGAAGGAATGGAGTTGCGATTAGATTTGCCAGAAACGTATACCGAAAAAGCCTCACCGATTGTACCCTATTATGCTACAAGCATTGAACAGTCCGGTGAAATCTTAACGTATGAGGATTTAAAAAACCTGGAAAAAGAAAATATTCTGACAGCCCTCCACAAAACAAATTGGAAGGTGTCAGGCCATGGAGGAGCAGCGGAACTTCTTGGCCTGAAATCTACCACCCTGGCATCTCAAATGAAGGCATTTGGAATTCATAAACGGTCTTAGCCCGCATTTCTCATGAAAAAAAGGAAGCTGTGCAAGTTTCGCACAGCTTCCTTTAATTACTCGTTACATACAAAAAAACAACTATTTACGAATTAGTGATGCTTTCCCATTGACCTGGCACCTTCATCATGTGGATCACCATGATGAGCGTCATGTGAGGTAGCCCAGCCGAGTTCTTTTATCTTCCTGTTGATGTACTCAACTTCCTCAGCAGGTGCATGGTGTGTATCTAACCAACCTGGATCAGGACACAGATCAAATATAGTCTTGCCAGGATGATTCTTCACAATATATGGACCAGTTAACTGATCAAGCCATTCGCCCGTCTTCCAGAAGCTCTCCGGAACCCAGGTAATGCCAACCTTCTTCTCAATAGCTGCAAGTCTCCTTGCCTGAG
>JAUPKS010000384.1 GCA_030837315.1 Planctomycetota bacterium | reverse complement strand
TTGTTTGGTCTTGGTTATTCTTCCATAAGTCGGCGAGTAACGATTATGAAATCAATGATATTGAAAGATGGTGAAATTCATAAACAATTAGAAGAAATTAAATCACTAATCAAGGTGTGATCCTTTTTTATTCTCCAAAATCGTTCTATGTCAGTATTTATTCTGGTCGATTCGTTTTTAACTCTATGTTGGGACAAGCTTGAAATGATTTTTCTGTGATGTGATGTATAATGTGTTGCACATTACAAGGTTTTTATAGTAAGAAAATAGGACTGACAATCAAGAAGCGGGGATGGAGAACACCAAAGCTTTCATTTTGTTCAAGGCGAGCCAGCTTTCCACCCCAAAAAAAATACTATTCGCCTTTTCAATCTACGAAATTTCCGGCAAGGTTTTTTTACTTAGACTGAGTTCTCATGTTGTCAAGACATTTTCCCGGGTCTTTGGTGAATGCTTCAGAACACTTTTTGGTACAAAAAGAAAATGTTAATCCTTTTTTTTTGATAAAAACCGGTTCACCATTCTTACATAAATCCGTTCCACAAACAAAACATTTCATTGCAGACAATTTCTCTTTAGTAAGTTTTTCAGGAAGAGGCATACCCACACATGCAAATAAATTATGAACAGCAATACAAGACGTCAGGATGAGAAAAACAAAAACCACCCTCATATAATATATACTAGATTTCATAACCATCTCCTTTTTCATATACTAAAACTCATTCCTTTTTTATTTCATCAAACTTTTTCTTCGTCTCTTTGCAATACAGACATGAAATTCTATTTTTATGCACATATCTAAATTATCGTAGTATTTTACAAAGAAAGCAATACAAAACCATTCATATAAAAAGAGGTAAATACTTATCAATACTATTCAAAGACCACTTTGTATACTCATTGATTGTTATTTAAGAGCATTGTAAGAGGATGGGAGAACTGCTGAAAATTATTCGATTTTCCACAATGAATTGACAAAAAACAGCCTGATATGCCATTTCTGACATACCAGGCTACATTTCTAACTTCCTCATTACGTATACCCCTTTCTGTTTTTCCATCGGGTTAAGGAAGCATTATATTAACAGTAACATTTCAAAGACTACGACGCGCTTTATATACTTGAGCCCTGCCCCTCGTTATTTGCCCCCACTTCACCTGCTGATCGTCTGTATTGGCTCAAATCGACAGGGGAAAAATCAAGGTTGCAATGAGCATTCGCATTCAGGTTGATATTCTTTTTTGGCTCTATGCGGTCTTGCTGCCCCTCAATAATTTGCATAGCCATTTTCACACATAACGCTTGTATTGCAGGATCATCCCTGCGATTTCTCAAGGTATCCGCGGCAATTTCCAGGATGTGCTTTGCCACTTTCTTTGAAATTTTCAAAAGCTTAGGGTCAGTTAGGGCGTGTTTTTTGATTTTTTCCGCAAGTTTATACGGCGCACTAACAGAATTTCCCTTAAATCCAGCCAGTTTATAGGCGTCGTGCATAGATTTGCCAGAATCCCGCAGGATTTGAAATGTTTCAGCCTTTGGTGTCACTTTATTCATATTTTATACCTCAAAGATTCGCTATTATTGCGTTAAATTAGTGTATGGTATTTGTATATTTAACGGCCTCCACCAACGATACTGAGGTAGACCCCTGGCCCGATGGATGTCATCACACCCTGGCCTGCCTGGGATGTAAGGCTACTAATGTTGCTGAAATCGTAGAGCAGGATTGCGCCACCGAGAAATGCAAGGATGGACGTTCCTATGGAGTAGATGCGACCTGGTTCGCCCTTGTAGAGGACGGAGCCGAGCAGCAGCACGAGGCCGATCGCCCCGGTGAACATGCCGTCGCCCTCATAACCAGCCTTCGATAGCGAGAGGCCCAGGATGGGAGACGTGACCGATGCCCAGGGGAGAAGCGCGCCTACAAGCAATGCCAAAGCTCCAAGAAGAGCCAGTTGTTGTCCGCGGTGCATGGTTCACCTCCTCGATGGGGGGAAGGGGGGCCATAAAGCCCCCTGCGTGTCTGAATTGTGAAGCGGTTCCGACCGCGGCGCCTAACATCCCACTTCACCCGCTCGGCGTGGCGGTCGGCCTGAAGCCAATGTTGAGACGAAAACCACGCGAACTCTGAACACCCGTCCGCCGAGTCGGTGTGCAAGCGGTTGTTATACGAGCAATGCCCTGACTGTATTCTGTCATCCAATGAGTTCTTTGACCTTTACTGCCACCGCTTTTCCCAATTTATCATGCTCACCCGCTTCAAGGTGAATTCCGTCCGTCGGACTAGAAACCACGGTCGTCGAAATGTCCCAAAAAGCGCAGCACAACTCTTTGGCAACACGCCGGTACTGCTCAGCAAACTGCCGTGATTTACTCTCCGCTGCGTCAAATATCTCCGAATACTCCGAAAGCGTGGTGGTCGGTGGCGGCGCTATCAACAGAACGGAAGGTGCCATGCCGCTAATACCGGCTTTGCTGCCCTGCACCAGGCTGACCAGTACCCCCGCACCTTGCGCAATATCATACGCCGACAGGCTAAACCATTTCTTGAGATCATTGGTGCCGAGCATGAGGATTACCAAATCAAGAGGACAATGCGTTTCCAAACATGGCTTCAGATACGTTCGACCATTCTTGCCCCCTTCGAAAGGGTCATCCCACACCGTGGTTCGACCGTTCAAACCTTCTTCGATGATTTCGTAGCCGTGTCCCAAGACCTTGCCCAGAACTCTTGTCCAGCGTGTATCGGCATCGAAGCGATCCTTGGTCACTGGATCAAAGCCCCATGTGTTCGAATCGCCATAGCACAAGATTCGTTTCATCCTGCAATCCCCTTCCAACAAATTGAAGCCCGTCTAACGCTGAGTTCAGAGGGTTCCCCGCTGGAACGATTGGTTATTATTCATATCCAATATCAAAAGATGATCCTATTCTTTTTTCCATGCTGTCACGGACATCGGATCAGGTAACCCAACTCAAGATAATTTGACTTCCTCAAGCTTCGTTATGAATTGTTCCTTAGTCTTAAATCGATTAACATTTGAAATAAGAGATTGAAAGAAAAGCCATGCGTCAAACATGAATCTTTCCATAGTCTTCATATCATCAATACTCTGACCATGATGAATAAATTTAGAACGAAGTGCATAAATGCTTTTGACACGATCAATGATCTGTTTCCGTTCTTCTCTTTTATTGCTAATGAAAAATGCGATCCTCTCTCCAATATTTTGCATTATTGGCTCATTTTCATTTTTCAATAGGATATGCTCCAGAGCAATGAGAATATATATCAATTTATCAGCGACTGATTTGCATAGAGCACTTTTTGAATATAAAGAAAGGCTATCCAAGACGGTTACTTGGAAGTCAGACATTTCTTTGCACATCAAAATCTCATCCAATATATCCAAGCTTGGCTTTATTTTTGAGAGAAAGCTATTGTCTAAAAGCCACGGTTTAAATTCAGAAGACACGAACCCTTCGGACATTCCGCGCAATTGCCCCTCGTCTAGAGTGAAATACAACTTCGATTCAATATTTTCTCTGCCGAGCATAGCACAATATGAAACGACCCGAGGGAAAATAAATGCAGAGGAAAAGACTCTTAATAGACTAATGGCCCTTTCTGTTTCTTCCTGGGCGATCTCGTATGCTCTTGCAGGTTCTGCACATAGTTTAATTGTAGATGCTGCATGCCCCTGTATTTTATTACGCTTTTTATCAAAAGATTGTTTAACCTTATCGCTATGCTCCGGATTGTTGGCTTGCCAAGCTGTTGACCACGAATCAATTAATTCTTTTGATATTGTTTTAAATATGATCTTGCCGAGTTTTATTTCTGACTGAATAAGAAGCAGTGCTATAGGAATCCAAATCTCAATTTCCTTTAGTCCCTCCTCGCATTTTCTAAGCACAAAATCTGTCATAGATAAATCTGTTGTATTTTTATATTTGTTTTTCACCCATTCAAAAATTAAATCTGTAATAAATCTAACGCTTACTTTATCTGAAAGAGGTTTTGTCCTCTGCATGCTTTCGGATAAACGCATTAATTTCTGGAATCCATCTTCTTTAAGTCCCATTAATACATTTCCGGCATCAAACAACTTAGCAACCTCATTGCCAAAACCGTCAACCATACCGACACGAATTTCACCGATAATGTCTTTCTCAGTAAGATGGGCAGCAACGAAAATATCTGGCTTGAAGGTAGCTGCCGACTTTTGCTCTGTTGATTTGGGGGAAGTAGTAAGCTCTAGTAGTAAGGCATTTGCCTGCTCATTGAAGTTTTTTACGGCATCTGGATGAATGTTAAGTTTCATTTTTTACTTCTAGCGATAACCAGTTATTAGGTAAACGGAATTCTTTCCGCCAATACCTATTTTAGGATGTTAGTCCCTATTATAATTGTTAGATTACTGTGGCTTGTAAGAGTAGCACAGGGTTCAATTAGCTGTCAATATCTAAATGGGCTGTAACTGATTATTGCCTGACAGACCTGGCGTATATTTAAAGATGCGTTTAAATCTCTATCTATTACTAAGCTACTTCCAGAAAAAATTATACGCACCCAGGAAGCTATCTGATTGATATGATGGAGGGTAGGGTGGCTTATAGGGGGTGGGAGTATCTGTCCAAATAATCAACCTTCCGGGTTTTCAAGTCGTACCTGAGTCGTA
>JAUPKS010000065.1 GCA_030837315.1 Planctomycetota bacterium | reverse complement strand
TAGTAAATAAAAAGAGAAAGATACGTATGGGAATATGGTATGGAGTACAAAGGATTGTTTTGTCTTTAACAATACCGTTTGTATTTCTTGATTTAGTCTTTTCTGGGGCAGATTATCCCATAATCCTGCCGGGATATTTAACAACGATACACAATGAAACTGAAATGAGCCGCAAAGCAGAAAAGAAGATGAGCGGCCTGTTGCGGTTACAAATTCAAGTAAGAGCTAGCTACGTGAATCAGCCTACATCTGAGAGATTACAAGCTATGCGAAAGATGGGTATGAAGATCTTCGAGGCTGAGATAGACAGACAGTTGATTTATATTCATATAAAAAGAAAATTAAACGCTGCGAAGATTACGTCTTTAAAGAAAATAGGGGTTACCGTGTACGAGGATTCATGGATACCACCCCTCGAAAATCATCCCACGGGTTATGTTATAGCAAATGTACCCATAAGTCGATTATACGATTTAGCAACAAAAACTTACGTTGTCAAGCTTGAGACAGCTGAGCAGGTATTCTTACCCAAAAACGATGATGCGGCAAAGAGTATCAATGCAGATGATGTATGGACTGATTACGGATATGATGGCAGTGGTGTCAGAATCGCTGTACTGGATTCCGGTTTAGATACAACGCATAAGGACATTCCTACCCCCGTAGCGAGCAAGGATTATTCATATTATCCCGATCTGGACGATACCATTGAAAACCTGGTCACGGAACACGGCACCCATGTAACAGGTAGCGCTGTGGGTCGTGGTACGCAATCTACTGGGATATACAAAGGTATGGCCTATGGCGCTGACCTCATTTTTTTAAAAGTTGGTGATGATAGTACCAGTGGGGCATCGGAAGATGCCATTACTGCCGCAGTAAAAGATGCAGTGGATATATACAATGCCGATATCGTAACGATGAGTTATGGTGGTTTTGACACGTATAACGATGGCTCTGAAGAAATATGTCAGGCAGTTGATTATGCCTTTAGTAAGGGTGCATTGGTCTTTATGGCAGTAGGGAATGAGTCAGATGCCAAAACGCATTATACAGGTACGGTTGCTGCCCGCAAAAAGACGAAGTTTATTCAGGTCAAGGTACGCCGGGGTGTGGCAATACTCTATTTTTACCTCAATTGGTTTGATGGTAAGGGGGTAAGCAATGATCTTGATTTAAGTTTGTATGATAAGAATAAGAAAAAAATATCTTCAAAGAAGATTACGATATTTCGAGAAGAAGAAAGTCCGAGGGGTACCGAGTCAGAGTTACTTTTTTATAATTTTTATGTCTCCGGACCTGCTACGTATTATTTGAAGGTGAAGAATAATTCAGATAACGATCAGTCTTTTCACATCTATTCTTTTGATTATAATACGACCTTTAAAAAGGCAGACCCTAACTATACCGTGATAACGCCGGCAACGGCAGACAATGCTATTGCCGTTGCATCGTATGTGACCCGACCGAGCTGGACTAATTACGAAGGGGAAACGTATGGTTATATTAAAGATACGACTATTGGTGAAATATCCTCATTTAGCAGTCGTGGCCCAAGGATTGACGGTATTAAAAAACCTGACATTGCAACACCGGGACAGGGAATCATTTCTGCGAGGGATAAGATTGTTACCTGGCCGGGAGGATATGATGCCCTTGTAATTGATAACGATGGGATTAGTAACGGTAAAGGGCCTGCCGATTATCTGGTATTTGGTGGGACAAGCATGGCTACCTCCATTGCTGCTGGTGCATCGGCATTGTTGATGCAAGCCCAACCATCATTGAAGGGGAATCCCGTCGGTGTCCGAAATGCCTTATTTCAAACCGCAAGCAATGATGGAGAACAGTCTACGACGGATGGATATGGTAAACTGGATGTGCTGGCGGCATTAAACCTTGTACTCAATCCGACACCTATTCCTTTGCCTTCTCCAATGTTTGCATCAACCCCGTTGCCTATCACTACCAAGGATTTGTTAAAATAAAACAACTTTCCGCTTAAAAACACGCATTTTAAGAGAGAGTTTTGCCTAGAAAAACCATTATAAATAAAGCAACCGTCTCAATAACACCAATGGCCATAAGATAGTTACCGAATCCCTGTCCTGTTTCTGCCAGTGCGTCAGACGCCCATGCACCGGCACGTCCCTGCATCCATGCAGTGAGCCCCATCGCAAAACCACCCATAATTCCAGCCCCCAAAAGCACGGGAAATGCCGCGCCTGTTACAGCAGCCTTCATTATGTTTTCCATTATAATCATCCCGTAAATGGTTTGAGATAATGGCGCTCCGACAAACGCAATTAGCATGAATGGAGCAGACTTATTTTGCACGTAACATTTTTTCCATCCGCCGATAGTCGCTGCTCCTGCCGCTCCTGCACCAAGACAGGAACCTATTGCCGACATTATCAGCGCCACTACTGCACCCAATTTACCAAGGGAAACAATTGTCTCCTGATCTACTGCCATACGCACTCCTTTCTTGCCTGTTTAAAAACGCTTTAGCAGTTTATTTTTGACTTTTTGAAAATGGACGATAGGGAATACCTTTCCATTGCACTCCCGCGTGACCAGAAAATTCCAACGTATTCAACCGTACTCCATGCACCAGAATACCCAATGCCATAAGCGCAATATTAAGACCATGCCCCAGGAAAAGAATCATAGCCGCACTTAATCCGGTAAAAATACTGTTAATTCCTTTCTCCAGTGCCATTTCGTTAAAACTCGTTGCTACGGAGAGCGACGCGCTGCCAACAGCAAAAAGACGAATGTAAGAAACAACATCAACGAAATTACTGATTATGTTCAGTGGAAGCATCATAAGATCCGCCCAGTCTTTTTTTATTTGGCCGGGTGTCGTAGTAAACATAACCACACAGACTAAAGCGGTAAACAGCAAATAGTAACCCCACGAGGGAAATGTTGCATCGAGGATCATTGTGTGCGCGGTAATATACATGGTCCATGTTATGCATATCCAGCCAAATTGGGCAACAACCCTTGTACTGTTCATCATGCTTATCGCATTCCATGCGTGCGCAACCGTTAAGTGAATTGAACCAATCAAAAAACAGAGATGTATGATATTCTTTTCGTGAGTAAGCCATTCCACACGCAACGCTTTGAATGGTGCTGGTATATCGTTTATTCCAAAATAATTTCCTGTTAAAACACCCCACACCAAGGTACATCCGCTGAAGATGCCAAATAAGAGAAAAGTTGTTGATGGCACTTTAGAAAATACCTTTCTCGATACCATTGTTATCAATAAAAAGAAGGCACCGTATCCGGCATCTCCTATCAACATAGCCGAAAATACACTAAAAAAGATCAGAAAAACACCACCAATATCTTTTTCCCTATAACCCGGCAGAATATTAATCATGTCGAATATTGTCTTAATAGGCTGTATCCACTTTGGGTTTCGTATAAGGGTGGGCACTTCATCTTCCGGGGAAGGATCGGCAATACTTGATCCACAATCTTTCAACGAAGGGGCTTTTAGAATTTTATCAGCCTTGTCCGCAGGACAAAATCCCTTGAGATAAACGATATGTTCAGTACTCCCCATGCCTGCCTTTATCTCTAAATAATTTATCTTTTCCTGTGTCTTCAAGAGCGTTTCATCTATTACATCCTTTCCGTCACTCATACGTTCTAATTCCCGGGATATTGAATGCAATTCTTTTTCTGCGTTTAGAAGAGTTGCATCTATTTCAGTAAGGGACTGTTCCGGAATTTGCATTTCTTCATACCCGCACGTATGGTTCACGTTTCCTATAATTACAAAATAATGATAAATTTTATCTTTATTTATCACGAACAACGTACTATTTTCCGGTGCAATGACAGGACGACTCGCAGGGGAACGGTAAAGACGGATGTTTATTCCATCTTTTGCCAGAGATGAAAGACGCGCTGGATTAAAATTTCCATACGGTTGCATCCTTTGTCTTTCATAGTTCAATTTTTCACATAATGCTTCCAGTTCCTTCCTTTGGTGAACAAGTTTCTCCACTTTTTCCAAGATAACATCTATCGTATCAGCTGTTGTCTTTCTCTCTGAATGTATCGGTAGCGCATCAAAAGCTTTCTGTAGCCTGTCGTAATATTCTTTTTCCTTATTCAGTTCCATGCAAAGTGGCTGCTTGCTATGAGTGATATGCAATACTCCCATTTCTTGTAACGCATGAAGCACCTTTTCCTGGTCTTTTTTCAGGCATAAAAGAGTAATTATTTTCATCGGTACTATCATATGCCTCTCTTTACCTCCAGGAATTTCCCCTTAGCTATTTTCGCCCGTACTACTGCCGCTGTTTGTTCTTCCGCAAGATAAATCCGGATTATCCTTATATTTTCAATACATTTCGGGATTTTCACCTTTTCAAAAAGATTAACGCGTTGAGAGGCCACACGAAGTTCGTCTGACAAGAGTTCTCTTTGCCGTTCATAAATAGTAATTTCGATACAAAGTTTCATCAAATGTTCCAGCACCTCAATCCCATCATCAACCCAAGGAGGAGTGGCATAATAATCTACAGGACTGCGCTTAAATTCCACGTTTTCAAATACGGGAAAGTTTACTCCGGCAATATTACCCATTCTCCGTTTCACCTCTTTAACCCTGACATAAGAACCGATATCAATATCTTCTGAAAATAAACGTATCCATGTATGAAGACCTTTCCATATGCCTCTCTCTTCTTTCTTCTTTTCTGATATAAGCTGGTCTATCTTCCTGACCCCTAACTGAAGTTCCGTTTTTTTCAATTCCAGGGTTGGAAGATAGCGTTTGTAGCGCTGTAACACGTCATGCTGGACCTTTAATTCATTTTTGGTAAAATTTACCTTTGGCATAATTTCTGATATTCTATGAAATGTATATGGTTGATCCGTAGCATATAACCTTACACTATGAATCCTGAATAGTTATTTTTCTTCTTTTTACAGCATTGAACATCTCTCTTACAAAAGAGAGATTCTTTTTATGCGATACTCATACGTGTATTGTCTGGCCAGAATTTCTCGATTAGTTTTGTTGTAATTCCTGTTTCAGCAGGTTGAAAGCAATCCGCTAATATATACCAACCGAGATCAAGTGCTTGGTCCAGAGAGATATTTACATTCAAATCCATCATTTCATGCTCAAAACGTTCTCCATATCGTAGTAACTTTTTATCCCAGGCGCTTATTCGAAATCCCATGGACTGTTTTTCAAAACTTTCTTTATACAGAGCATAAAGCTGTATCATAGAGTCCATAATTGAACGATGATCTTCACGTGTTCTATTGTTCACATGTTGTTTGAGACGGCTCAACGAGCCAAAAGGCTCTATCCTTCCATTTCTTAGATAAAACTGTCCTTCCGTAATGTAACCGGTATTATCCGGTATTGGATGAGTAACGTCGTCACCCGGCATGGTCGTCACCGCGAGAATGGTAATTGACCCTGCACCTTCAAAGGCAGCGGCCTTTTCGTAACGGCACGCAAGCTGACTGTATAGATCTCCCGGATAACCGCGGTTTGATGGTATCTGTTCCATGGTATTTGCTATTTCCTTAATAGAATCGGCAAAATTTGTCATATCAGTCAGTAAGACCAGCACGCGTTTTCCCTGTAAAGCAAACTGTTCTGCAACTGCAAGACACAAATCAGGCACAAGGATGCATTCAACCGTGGGATCAGCCGCGGTGTGAATAAAAAGTATCGATCGTGTAAGAGCACCATTTTTTTCAAGAACATCTCTGAAGAAAAGATAATCATCATGTTTGAGCCCCATGCCGCCAAGAATAATGATATCCACTTTTGCCTGCATTGCAATCCTCGCAAGCAAAGAATTGTATGGCTCGCCTGCAACGGAAAAAATCGGAAGCTTCTGCGATTCGACGAGGGTATTAAATACGTCAATCATAGGAATTCCTGTTGGTATCATATTTCCTGGAGTCACACGTTTTACAGGATTTACT
The DNA here is from genome assembly GCA_030837315.1 of Planctomycetota bacterium. Lineage (GTDB taxonomy): Bacteria > Planctomycetota > Brocadiia > Brocadiales > Brocadiaceae > Brocadia. Next base: position 3,716 of record JAUPKS010000065.1, on the reverse strand, counting down.
GAAGGCCCGCCAATATCGATCAGATTTTCCGTAATTGCCGGCCTTTTATCACGCGGTTCACCACTGCCGGTAAAAATGCGTCCGAGCAGTGATTTTGAAAAAGGTGTTTGCATGGAATGGCCCAAAAATCGAATCTCCGCGTTTGTGGATATTCCCTTCGTTCCTGCAAGGACTTGCAACGACACTCTATCTCCATCAAGCCTGATCACCTGGGCAAGAGAACTGCCTTCAGGGGTTGTTATTGTTGCCAGCTCTCCATAAGATACCTCGCCGGCAACGACAGTTATAACGTTCCCTACGATTTGTTCAATTTTCCGGTATATTCTGCGCATTCTTCGCAACCTCCCCGATCATTTTATCTAATTCGGCTTCTATCTTCTGAAATTCATCAGACTCCATAGCCATATAATTCCAGTCTTTCGTTTTTTGTATTAAAATCTGGAAAAATGTTCTCGCCTCGTCTTTACTATGAAACGCCATTTTCGTTCCAAATGTTTTTACGATTTTGTTAAAAATATATCTTTGTCTTTCCGCTGAAACAGCCCCATCGACTGCATGAAATGCGTTTTGCTGCATATAGACAGCATCAAGATATTCGCTTTTCAAATACATAACAAAATCATCGATCGATGTACCTTCTTCACCGACTACCTTCATCATCTGAGCAATGTCATTACCGTCTTTGAGGATTTTTTGGGCCAGTTTCAGGTCTTCTGATTTTATTATGCTCCAATACTTGCTCCAACTCTCGAGCGGATGAATGGCAGGATATCTTCTCGCGTTTGAACGTTCTCTGGACAATCCAAGAAATGCACCTACTACTTTGAGCGTTGCCTGAGTAACCGGTTCATCAAAATTCCCGCCGGCGGGACTTACCGTGCCGCCAATGGTAACAGATCCCACAGTTCCGTCACGCAGTTTCACAATAGCTGCACGCTCATAAAACGCTGCAATAACCGACTCAAGATAGGCTGGGAATGCTTCATCACCAGGTATTTCTTCAAGGCGTCCCGATACCTCGCGAAGCGCCTGTGCCCAACGCGATGTGGAATCCACTAATAACAATACATGCAACCCCATCTGCCGGTAATATTCTGCCAGGGTTACTGCAGTATATATTGATGCCTCACGTGCAGCTACAGGCATGGAACTGGTGTTGCAAATGATCACCGTTCGTTCCATAAGGCTTTTCCCTGTTCGTGGATCAATAAGTTCAGGAAATTCACGGAGTGTGCCAGCTACTTCTCCCGCCCTTTCACCACACGCGGCAACGACCACAATATCCACTTCGGCATTCTTGCTTATCATTTGTTGCAATACTGTTTTACCAGCACCAAACGGACCGGGAATACAAAACGTCCCCCCTCTCGCAACCGGGAAAAAAGTATCAACCATTCTAATCTTTGTCATAAGAGTGTCCGTTGGCATGAGTCGTTCATGGTAACAATTCAAAGGGATTTTTACGGGCCATTTCTGAACCATAGATACCTTAATAAGAAAACCCTTCATGTCTTGTAGCTCTGCAATTATTTCGCTAACCCGATATGAGCCATGCGTTGCAATCCGTTCAACAGAATATCTGCCTTTCAACGAAAAGGGAACCATGATACGATGGACAAAAATCCCTTCCGGTACGGTTCCAAGAGTGTCACCGGCACTCAACGTATCACCTTTTTTTACCGCAGGGGTAAATTCCCATTCTTTATCTCTCGAAAGTGCGTCCAGATACATACCGCGTTTTAAGAAGAAACCACATTGTTTGGCGAGACCGGGAAGGGGATTTTGAAGTCCGTCAAATATTTGTGTAAGTAAACCAGGGCCTAACTCTACTGCCATGAGTTCTCCGGTAAAATCAACATGTCCTCCTACTTTCAACCCCTTTGGTTCTTCTAAAATCTGTAAGTCGGCATAACGGCCTCTTGTACGGACAACCTCGGCCTTTAAATGAATATCGTCAAGAATTGCATAGGCAATTTCATTTTGTTTTACTGAGTCAAAAAATTCTACCGTTAACATGTTGCCGTTGATTCCTACAATTCTTCCACAATGGCAATTCGCACTTTCAATACTTCCGCATTTACATCCCATAGCATATTTCCTTAGACGTTTTCTCAAAAAGTTTTTCTACCACATCATGCCCTTTTTCGTCATTCAATGATTTCCAGCGCATGATTAATCTCAACTTAAACACGTATGAAAAAATCGAAGGCATACCAAAATAATCGTCTTCTGCCATTTCATCAAGAAGTTTCCACCGGTATTTATCCAGAGCAAGCTCTTTTTCAAGGGGATTTTGTTTATTAAACGCTTCTGCAATCGCCTTGGTATTTTTTGTATTAATTTCCACTTTGTCCCGTAAGAATTGATGAGAATCGATGTTTGCTTTTGCAGTTCTTGCTTCGGCAATGGCATTTTTTAACTGATTTTCATTTCTCAGCCATTTCCTGACAAACGGATGCCGGGCAGATTCCGGTTGGCCGTTTATGATATATCCAAGGTCCTTCCTGTCCTGAGATGTCAGCAGGTATTTACATGACTCATAATATTCCTCAGGAGTGAACGAGACATCACCATCTAAAGTAAGCGGAACAAGGCTTGCCACCAGATAATAATATGCCATTTAATCCTCCTGAACAAGGCTATTCGCAACGCGATGAATAATTGGGGCTAAATGGGGCTTTAAGAAAAAGCAGAGTGCTTCTGCTATTGATTCCTGGGTAAAATCATGTACAACATGATCCGATTTACATGACATCTTAAACCCTCTGGTTATATGTTCATCTGCAGTTATTTCTATGCCTTCCCGAAATATTTCTCTGTACTTTCCCATAAACAATTTGATTACGGTTTTTTGATCTTCAGGGCTAAGCAACATATCGATCCTGGCATCTGAAAACCCCTTCTCCTTATATGCTGAGACAAGTTTTATCATCATCTGTGTCATTGTTTCAGGAGAAAGCGCCTCACCAACAGAATGAAAGACGATATCCTGCAAAAGGCTTTCAATTTTATTACCAATGGTAATAATCAAATCTCTTCCTGCCAGCTCTATCGTCTTGATGCTATGTTCAGTAAATGTCTTTGCTTCCTGCTCTGCCATTTCAAAGTTCGCCTTCGCCTTAGCTTCCGAATCTTTTATGATCTGTGCAGACTCTTCTCTGGCTTTTTCAATAATTCTTGCTGCTTCCTTCTCGGCCTTCTCAACACCTTCTTTTTGGATCCGGTTCAATAGATTTTCAAGATTTTCGACCATAATTGATGATCCTATTTCTGTAAATCAAAAGCATATCTTCTATGCATGCGGTGAATTATTAATTCTTGTCAATAGATTACTCTACTGGCGAGATTTTGCAATCCGCTCAACTTGTTCCAGGTATTTCTGGACTTCATCGCGTGGTTTCAGTTGCTGTGCCCTGCGGAGCAGCGGAAGCGCCTCGTCGTAATTATTTTTCCCTATTAACAACTGGGCGTGGCGCACCTTTGCATCCGCTTCATATTTATCGATACTGGCAGCCCGTTCGTAATAAAAAACAGCTTTCTCGATATTGTCACTGCGGCCTGCGTGTTGTCCAAGCAGGATGAGTGCATCACCATCCAGCGGATCAAGATCGACAATTTCCTCAAGCACGCGTGCCTCCTCCTCGCCGGCTCCCTCAGCAACAGCAAGACGGGCACGGAGTTTAAGCAAGTTTGTGTGCTCATCAGTTCCAATCTGT
>JAUPKS010000064.1 GCA_030837315.1 Planctomycetota bacterium | reverse complement strand
TTTCGACAGTTGTAAGGCGGCGATACGCATGGCGGCAGGATAGACGTCATTTGTAGACTGTCCGTAATTAACATGATCGTTCGGGTGTACTCTTGAATAGTCCCCTTTCGTCCCACCAAGCATTTCAATTGCAACGTTGGCAATGACTTCATTGACGTTCATATGGTGGGAGGTGCCAGCCCCCGCCTGGTAGACATCCACCAGGAATTGGTCATGAAATTCACCGTTCAATATGCGATCGCACGCCAAGATAATCATACGGCCAATCTTTCCATCGAGACAGCCAAGCTCCACATTAACCATCGCAGCCGCCTTTTTAACGGAAACCATGGCCATGGTAAACACCGGCTGAGATGTTTGTCCACTAACAGAAAAGTTCTCAATGGCCCGAGCAGTTTGGACACCATAATAAGCCGCCGTGGGAACTTTCATCTCGCCTAAATAATCCTTTTCTATGCGAAACGTATCAGCCTTTTTATTGTTCATTGCACAACATATCTAATTTAACTATTAAACCTTAACGAACCAGATTTGAGGCACTTAAAACCTCAAGAAAGCACGTTTACGGTTTTAACACCCCCACAACCTTAAACTTCTCAAGCACTTCTTCCCCGTGAGGCGCTCCCGCCAAGGCATCGGTTAAATCACTCCCCGCGGTATGCATACTATAATGTTCCCCGTCTGTCCACTGGTCACTACTTGTGATATCATAAACATTCCCACTACATACAAAATAAGCAGGGCGACCTTCTTTCCCATCATACTTGCGCAATTCTGAAATTGTAAATTCTTTTTCTCTCTGAAAATCTTTTCCAGCCACTTTTTTCTCCCTGAAGAAAAGGCCAATTTTCATAAAACAACCAACCCGAATTCTTCGATTACACAGCATATCAATAATGGCGGCCTTATCGTACAATGCAGGGACGATTCCTGAATTGCCCCCCCCATTCTACCACAAAGAATATTCAACCAATCGGGCTTTTCACACTTTTTTGTTCACCATAGTCATCCACAAATCATAAATACGCCCCTCACTCTCCGCCTCCCATAGCTCAGTTTTTTCCAAAAAATCAAGCGTATTCTTCAATATGCCGAAATGCACCCTTTCCTCTCCGGCAAGAAAACGATACGTTTCACTATCTCGCGGATCACTTGCTTCCCGGGTGGCCCGTTCATAGAACTCAATCCCTTTGTTTTCAAGTTCCATGGCAAGCCTGACCGCCTCTATATCGCTAGTGTTGACGCCAACCTTTTTTTTCAATTCTTTTCCCGTCTCTTGAAAAATAGTAACTAACCTTTCCCGTGGATTTACTGTGCCCTTCTCCTTTTTTTGGCTTTTTTCCTTAGGAGCAGACAATAGGGCCCGGAGCCGTTTTGCATGTAATTTTTCATCTTCCACAAATGACTTGAACATCATCTTCCCCATGGGATGAAAGGTTGTGCTTGCCAAATCGTTATAAAACTTTATACCATCCATCTCCATCTGAATTGCAATTGATTTTATATCTTTTACATCATCGCCCATTTTGTATTCCTAGCATCCGTTCTTTTCAGCCTTACCATAATCTAAAAGTCTATTCTATAATATTCAAAACACCAACCTGCCAACCCGCATGATTGCGGAAGGGGTTTTATCGGATAATCATTATCCACATCTACAAATACAAAAGCAAATTTTTGACAGCACAACAGACAACGTTCTTCGTTTTCTACTGAGGGCATCCTACCGAAATTGATATCCCAACCGCACACGAGGCAATAATGACCCACATCATGATCATCCGATTCAATGTCCCGGATAATCCTTCCCTATCTTTACTTCAACACTCATTTTTCTTTATGTAAACCCAACTCAGAAATAAAGAATTATCAATTATCATACCAAAACAACATCCTCAAACAATAGCAAACAAATATATCGTAGTTACAATCAAAATTTATAGTTACAAAAATAATATAACGAAAATAATTCGAAGAATCAAACAGGTTTGTCAAAATAATTAGACTGAAAATCCATTTATTTAGATTCCCAACCACTGACTTTATAGTAGTACCTTAGAATAATTTCTTATATCGGTGAGTTTTTTACAACCAATGCCCCCCCTTTTTTTAGAAGGCTTTGATTGCGGTTTCGCTAGGAATCATACCCTGAATTGGCGTTTCGGTGTGGATTGTGACTTTTCAACAAATCGTGGCGATCAAGATTAACGAATCTTCAACCGGGCATAACCCTGGTGCTCTCCAAATTTATCAGACCAAACAATGCCGACCTCCCAAATGTCTCCCTTTTGCATAATCTTGAGCAGCGCCCCCAGTTCGTCAATATTGCTAATTCGATATTGGCCAACATACACAAGCACATGGCCCTCTTTCATTCCGACCTCGGCAGCAGGACTATTTTTTTGCACCCCGGTAATTAATACCCCGGCCTTTACCCACCATAAATTTAATTGTTTTGCAAGCTGAGGAGTCAAATCTTGTACGTACAAGCCCAACTTTTCCATGGCAAGCTTTTCTATAGAAGGGAGCGGAGCCTTCTCAAGTTTTACATCGACCTTAACCTCATACCCGCCACGATTAATATTGATATAGAGTTTATCACCCGCATTTTTCCTGAGTATATATTTTTCAAAGTCAAGGATGTCCAGAATCTCTTTAGAGTCTATCTTTGTAATATAATCCCCGATCTTGATCTGTGCTTTGTCGGCAGGACTGCCAGGCTCAACAGAAGAAACCTTAATTCCCTTTGAACCACCATCTTGTTCTTCAACCTGCGCACCAAACCATATCTTATTGATCTCTCTAAAATTGAAGAGCTTAACAAGGGTTTGCCTTACCTTGTCAACAGGAATAGCAAAACCTATCCCCTGTGCCTGATTTACGATAGCAGCATTAATGCCAATAAGTTCTCCGTCAATATTAACGAGTGGGCCGCCACTGTTGCCGGGATTTATTAACGCATCTGTCTGAATAAGGCCGTCATACTTGATGTCTCCATATTCGCTATTAATTGTCAGGGTTCGGTTTTTTGCGCTCAGCACACCCGTAGTAATAGAGTTTTCCAAGCCAAAAGGATTGCCCAATGCTATGACGGTTTCGCCAATCATGAGGTCCTTTGACGTTCCCATCTTAACAAAAGGAAACGGCGTGGGTGAATTTATTTTTAATACGGCGAGATCACTCATTGGATCAGAGCTGATCATGGTCGCCTCGAAAACTTTACCATCTGATAATCTTACCTTAATCTTAGAGGCACGGCTCACGACATGCTCATTGGTAACAATGTAACCGTCTTCATCAATAATAACTCCAGAACCCAATGGTCTTTCGATCATCTGCTTTTGGGTCTGACCAAAGAAATCATTGAAATATTGTTCAAATAGCTCACTTCTTGATCCAAAAAACGGGTCTACGTGTCGTTGGGATATGAGTCTTTCTGTACTGATATTGGCTACCGCGGGTTCTACCTTTTCAACCGCTACAACAATTGGGGTTCTGCGATTGGAGTTGGTTTCACGGGACGACACCGCATTGCACACGAAAGGAATGGAAACAAGAGCCAGGAAAATAGATATTTTTTTCAAGACAGCTCACTCAGAAAATCTTATCGGATTTGTTTTATAAGATTTAACTATTACCCGTTAAATCATTTCAATAAAAATATCTAAACAGTTAATTACAAAGGTGAAATTATTTTAATTTTACCTTTGTTTGTTTAGATATTTCTATTGATTTCATCTTCTTCCAGTTTTAATCCTACTTACCACTTTATGGTACTTTTAATGACCTCCCCCATGGGGAGATCTGCTGGGAGGCCTTCCGTGGGGTGAAATGCCTGCAGGCATTTCGCCCCTCATGACGTTTGCTTCATCTGCGGACGCTTTTGGTGCAGGTTCAATAACAACCGTAGTAAAATCTTCTTCTTTTTTCATCAGGTTCACAATCGATTCATTACCAACGACATAGACATAATCCGAATCTTTATTCTTCACGTAATAGCCGTTAGTATCCTTCTTTTTACCAATATAAAGGACGGCATTACCGCTTTCTAAACCAATAGTAATGCTGAGATGAGGTTTATCTAAAGAAAATTGTGTCAGGTTCGTCGCTTTGTATTGTTCGATGTAATCTCCTTTTAATTCATGAAGATTACGAACAAAGTAGTCTACTTCACGTCCTTGCACGTCTTTCTGCTCATTGTTTTTTAATTTCCAGACATTGTTTGTTTTTTCCAGCAAAATGCTTCTGTCGGCATAGTTAAGAGCAATCTCCTTTACATCTGTCCATTCAAAATTGAATATTTTAGCTGGCACCAATTCCGCATCAATGTTTTTAATTTTTGGCCAGGAAAGTTCAAACACAAGATCGCTATCACTAAACATAGCATAAGAACTTACCTTGTCGCCATCCTTAACTTTTTTACCAATGAGCAATGTCCTTGTTTCCACAATTTTTTCCAACGAATCCTTAGTCTTCGTGATGTTGTCTGATTTTTCTTCTTTATTCTTTTTGTCCGACCCTTCCGATGGTTGTTCTGGAATTTTTTCGTACGTCACAGAGACCTTGCTCTTTGGATCGTTTAATCCATAGGGCTTCAGGTCTTTAGGTGCCCTTGCAACATAGCAGTCCGCTTTTAAAAATGATAAATCCCATATAATCTGATTTAAAGCGCTCGTGTCAGCTACTGTTTGGACGGGCTTTGATAGCTCCCACTGGAATTGACCTTCCGCATCTTTCTTATTGGTTATGTCACATATAAAGGTGCGGTCTGGTCTTTCAATGACAATCTTCTTGGCCAAGTCTTTGTTAAATTCACTTACCAGTCTGTCACGGAAGCTCAGGAGGGCATTTTCAATCTTGTCGTAAAATTCTGCTGTAGGAACGGTGTATACCGGCTCCTCTCCGACACGTTTCACATAACATTTTGCGCCATCGGGCAACTTGTTGCCTATATAAAACTTAGCCAGTTCCTTGTCTTCCTCTTTGGTAACAGCAATCTCAAAGACAGGGTCTTTTAAGCCATAGAGTGATAAGTCGGTTGGTTTATCTGAAACAAAGTCTTCTATTTCAAGGGTTTTTATCTTCTCAATGAAATTCTTAACGGTGTCCTGGTCTGCATAAATATTAATTGGTTTTGTAAGCTTCCAATCCAAATCTAAAGATTTTTCAATAGCAATCAAATCGGCTGGTGTCTTGATTTCCAATTTATTTACACCATAGGTGCCTATCGATTCAAACCTGACCACCTTTTTGTCCCTCAAGTCATTCGGTTTTTTACTCAAGTCTGCAAGAATAATATCTTTAAGGAAAAACACCGTAGGTTCATCTGAGCGTTTAACATAGACCTTATTGTCTAAGGAGTGCCCAAACATGACAGATTGAGAAACACCTTTCTCATTAATGGTAACAATGTATTGGGGGGTATCCAGACCGAATCTCACCAAATCACTTGATTCTTCTGTAATAAAATCAGTACGATCAATTTGCAGGTTTTTTAACTTACCAAGAATCTCTTTGATCTTTTCCAGATCTGCCAAATCGCTGATAGGTTCAGAAAGACGCCAGAAATTCCCCTTCCGGTTACAAACAATGCTATACTCCGCTGTTTTGACCTGGATGTTGTCTACTGCTTCCTTGTCAAAGGTAAACACCCACTTACTTCTTAAATCCAGGACATTTTTACTAACTTTGTCAAGAAGGGTTCCCGGTACGACAACAACCTCATCGCTCGAATCGATTTTTATATACACGTTATCACCTGCAGCAAGCTTTTGACCAACACATACCGTATATTTATCTTTCGGCCCCATTACTTGTATTTTATCGGGTTTTGCCGGAATGTCCGTGTACATGGTAATAGAAATCTTTGGTGCATCCAGACCATAATCTTTGAGGTCAAACGGCTTATCTCCTTCCTGCCTAAAGGATCCCACCTTATTCATGAATTCAAACTCGGAAAGAATACTGTTTACCTCGGAATTATCTGAACGGAGTTTTTGTGGTTCAACGATATGCCAGTAATTATCTCCGGTTTTTTCCAGGACGACCTTACCACCTTCATTGTTCAATTCGATCTTTTTAATCATCGATGCCTTAAAATCAGGAAGCACCTTTTTTTGCAGCCTTTCCCATTCCTCATGAGGCAGTTGTTTTCTCTCATAAAGAAAAACGTACGAAACACCAATAGCTGCAATAATTAAAAGGATAATGGTTGTTTTAAGTTTCATAGCTTAATTCTTTCCTCCAGCGTAGAATATCATGAAATTGAAACGATGGTAAATCTTCCTTGCGTGACGAGCTTGAATTAGCGGCGTCTTTTCCACCAAACGATAGTCCCAACAATAACCGGTATCACTGGAATTCCTGCAATCGATACCCAGAAGATAACTTTCATTTGAATTGGGTTAATCGTTGCCTTACGAAAATCAGGTGGCTTGGCTGAGATACCAAGCTGAGTTTCCTTTTTGGCTAACCAGTTAATAGCATTACGAAACAAGTCTGCATTCCCGGGATTTTCTATATATTCGTTCGTGGCAAAATTCACGTCTCCAAAGACAACCAACTGTGCACCCAGCGGTTTGGCTGACGGATCATTGGCCATAGCAGGATGTGATTCGGTAACTGCCTTTGGTAATTCTTTTACTTGAGAAGCCACAGCCAGAGATACTGGGCCCTGCATATCGGTGTCTATATTATACTCAGGTTTTTTCTGTCGTAAATTTGCAACATCAATTTCCCCCCACGACCCTTCGGGCGCACGCATAAGCACGGTTGCCTGATAAGGCATTTGGTCATTAGGTGGTGACGCATCAACAGGACATGCGCCAAAAATAATCGTGTTGTAATTCTTCAGATCATTGGTAATCAGGTGATCTTCAGCATATTCGTCCTTGCCCACATAGATTTCCGCAACGGTCTGTATACCAAACAGGGGCATATTGACTTTGTTGTAAACGACGACATCATCGCGGACTGCAATGCCGTATTCTGGCAAAAGTGTCTTAAATCCCGTGGGAACATTCGGGTTAAGCGCAGGCTCCAGCATAAGTAAAAGCTTGCCTCTGTTTTCAAGATAGTTGCGAATAATATTTAATTCTTCTGTCAGATAAGCCTTGTTTGGCCCTGCAATCACGAGCACCTCGCAATCATCCGGAATTTTCTTGGCAGTCAAAATATCAAGCGGAGACACACGGCAGTTGTCCCTCTTGAGTGCATTGGCAATTCCAGAAATCCCCCCACGGTCAAAATCATCAAACTGATGCTCTCCATGCCCGGTAACAAAGTAGATAGCTGATTGTTTCTCTTGCGTAACGTTGAGAATTGCCTCAGTAAATGACTCTTCTCCCTTAAATTTAAAAGGGTACTGTTTTTCTATCACTTCATTTTGCTGCACATGCTTACTATATTCACCACATTCAAATACCACCGTATTTAACTGGAGATCACTAATATTGAGGCGCTTTGCCAATTCTTCAACCTTAGTGCGGTTTCTTAACGGATCGACACTTTCCACCTTAATCTTGTCCGTGTGGTAGGCATATTCTTTCAGGATATCCAGGATTTGTTCATAAAACATCTCACCCGGATTAAAGAGGGTGGTGACGACAATGGGTTTGTCAAGATTTTTGAGTATATTTTTAGTTTTGGATGAAAGGGAATATTTGCCGGTAACGGTGAGATCAAAACGTTCATAGTGTCGGTTATTGAGAAATCCGACAATCGCAAAAATGCATGCCGCAAAGATAGACATTATGGCAACGTTTGTACCAACGAGCGCCTTCCTCTTGGATGCCTCAGTTGAAAACCAATTTTTCCGAATGGCCGTGACCGTGCTAAATCCGATAATAACAACTCCGCCAACACCAATCGGAATAAGAGACGATACCCCCCACGAGTTGAAGATTCTTGACACACCAAAACCTGCAACAACAGCAATGATTCCGGCTAGTATAATATATCCACTAGCTTGCTCAAACCAATCGTTCTTTTTTCTATTCAAAGTGTTCATCTCCATCTCCTGCTCTCGACAATGCGTACAACAATAAATATGAGTAACGCAGTAAAACTAACGTAGTAAATCACATCCCTTGTATCCACGATCCCTTTTGTAAACGTGTCCCAGTGGTCGTAGGTGCCAATATACCTCAGGGCGTGGTAAAACCATCCTTCGCCTCCGGAACTAGCCAAACCAATCACCAGCAGGATGAGCAGGGAGACAATCCCAATAACAGCGGCGACAATTTGATTTTTCGTAATGGCAGACACTAGTAAGCCAATAGAGATAAACAAACCACCCATCAGGACCAGTCCGATGTAACTGGCAATAATCGCCCCATAATCCGGGCTGCCTACCCATGCCAAAAATATGATATAAAAAGCGGTTGGTGCAATCATGACATTGTAAAGCGCCCAAGCCGCTAAAAATTTTCCGAATACCACTTCAAAATCTGTAACGGGAGCTGTCATAAGCGGTTCAATGGTGCCTGTCTTGTTTTCTTCGGCCAGCAATCTCATGGTAATAACAGGTGTCAGGATGGAGAGAATAAACTGTGTGTAAGCAAGACTATATCGTAGCGTAGATTCCTGGGTTATACCAAGCATGATGGAAAAGAAGTAACCAGAAAAGACCGTAAATACTGCGATAATAACGTATGCTATCGGTGACAGGAAATATGCGTTAATTTCCCTTTGAAATATGGTGCCTGCGCTCGTCATTTATATCGTTACCTCCTGTTCCTGCGTAGTAATCTGATGGAATATTTCTTCTAATGTGATAGAGGCTTGTTTCATCTCCCGAACAATGCCGTTATTTTTTACAATACTGGTAAAGACATCTTCACGAATATCCATTCCTCTTTCTGCCTCTACGGTAAAATTACCCACTTCACCCTTCTCTTGCCATAGCACCTTTTTTACACCTTTGATGCCGGAAAGGGCATTCTTGATTTTTTCGCCATTACCACGCACCTCTAACGTAATGTTGTTTCCACTTCTCAGCTGGATAGCTAAATTAGAGGGTGTGTCCATAGCAACTATCTTACCCTTATTAACAATAATTACACGGCCGCAGAGCATTTCGACTTCGGGAAGGATATGTGTCGACAGCAAGATGGTGTGTTTTTCACCTAACTCCTTGATGAGTTGCCTGACTTGCCGGATTTGATTAGGGTCCAGTCCGATCGTTGGCTCGTCGAGAATAAGTATCTTTGGGTCATGGACAAGGGTATCGGCCAAACCAACCCTCTGGCGATAACCCTTGGATAGTGTACCGATGATCTGATTTTGCACATCTGTAACCCTGCATTTTTCTATACATTCATCAATCTTCATTTTGCGCTCACGATAAGGTACCTTCTTCAGTTTCGCGCGAAACGAGAGATATTCTTTCACTCGCATTTCAGGATACAGGGGTACGTTTTCCGGCAAATACCCTATTTGTTTACGCACACTGATCGAATCACGGAAGACATCGTAGCCTGCAACCGTGGCAGTTCCAGAAGTCGCAGGCATATAGCAGGTCAACATACGCATCGTGGTGGTCTTACCAGCACCATTTGGCCCTAAAAGCCCTAAAATTTCACCCTGGTTGACTTCAAATGAGATATGGTCTACTGCATACACATCCGCATAACGTTTTGCTAAATGGTCAACTTTAATCATATGTTTGAAACTCCCCCTTTAGAATTTCCCCTTTTTAAATATCTTTGTTTTGCGAGTTTTTTAACCCTTCTTCATAAAAATTATATATAAATATCACAATCGTGAAATTGAACGTGGATATATTTACCGTATATACAACATGGATCACACACCCATTACACCTTGATGAACTTCGAAGCAAAGACTTAAAATTTGTGATTTGATGCACTGTTATTGGCAGGCGGACTAGAATGTACTTTAACAAATCAAAGGTTTTACTCTAACTACACAACTCGGATTAAGACCCTACTGCCCCTTGTATCTATAAAACGATACTGTACATAACCATCTGCAACCATTAACTACGATTTTTCGTCACCTCCCAACGGGCTTTCCATTTTTTTGGATTCTAAAACTTCTGACCCCTGTTCACCATCGTCGTTTAAATTAATCTTCGATTGCATTAATTCTAAAAACGCAATCCTAACCGGGTCATCAGTATCTGCATCAACGAGTGGGGAGGATGTCCTTTTTACAATTTGCCTCGCCCTGCTTATAATAAGCGTTGTAAGACGCAATGAGCCACCAACCTGTTTTGCAAGTTCGTCAACATTTTTATAAATCACGTTAACACCTATAATAAGAAATATGTTCCAATAATTCGAAAATAGTTTTACCGTATTACGAAATCAGATCATTATCGTCAATCAAATATCATATTCCCGCCGTTACTGCCCTTCAAAAAGTGAACGACAAAAAAAATTCAATTATAGAAAATTGCAATCGATAGAGATCGAAACGATATATCGTATATACAAATTCTTTTTTGTCAAGGGAAATTGAGTCTTAAAAATTCCTTGAGAAACAACTTCCCACTATGATAGTATACTTTCTTTGTTTCAGCATTAAAGATACTTGCTCTATATGAGAACTTAACAAAGGGGAAATTATGGCAAGGATATACGAAGACATCACCAAAACGATTGGCAATACACCGTTAGTTAAATTAAATAATATCACCAGGGGATTAGAATCCACCGTCGTTGCTAAGATGGAATCTTTTAATCCTTTGGCCTGCGTAAAGGACCGCATCGGGATTGCAATGATTGAAGCTGCGGAAAAGGCTGGTTTGATCAGCAAAAACACCATCATTATAGAGCCTACATCTGGCAATACGGGTATTGCATTGGCCTTCGTGGCTGCTGCAAGGGGCTACAAATTGATTTTAACAATGCCGGATACCATGAGTACAGAAAGAAGGGATCTTTTAAAGGCATTTGGCGCAGAAATAGTGTTAACCCCGGGTGCCGAAGGCATGAGGGGCGCCGTGAATAAAGCAGAAGAATTGGTGAAGAATACCCCCAATTCCTTTATGCCGCAGCAATTTAAAAGCCCCGCTAATCCGGAAATACACCGCAAAACGACGGCCGAAGAGATCTGGAATGATACGGATGGCAAGATCGACATCTTTGTAGGAGGAGTGGGCACAGGCGGAACGATCACGGGTGTTGGCGAGGTCATCAAGAAACGCAAACCCTCATTCAAGGTTATTGCCGTAGAACCTGCCGATTCACCAGTGCTTGCCGGAGGGAAGCCGGGTCCTCACAAGATACAGGGAATTGGGGCAGGATTTATCCCGGAAATCCTCAACATGAAAATAATTGATGAAATCATCCCGGTTAAAAATGAGCAGGCATTTGCCGTAGCCAGACAACTGGCCCGGCAGGAAGGGATTTTGGCAGGCATTTCTTCCGGAGCCGCCGCTTATGCAGCACTTCTGGTCGCAGCACGATCTGAGAACAAAGGAAAGCTGATCGTGGTTTTGCTTCCCGATACAGGCGAAAGATATCTGTCCACCGTCTTGTTTAAGGAATTTTAATGTTTAAACGCATGAAAGAGGACATAGATGTCGCCTTTCAAAGTGACCCGGCGGCACGGAGCAAACTGGAAGTCCTCTTATGCTATCCCGGCATTCACGCTTTATGGCTGCATCGGATATCTCATTATCTCCGGAGAAAGGGGTGGATGGTATTATCCCGTTTCATTTCACACATAAATCGGTTTTTAACGGGGATTGAAATTCATCCTGCTGCGGAAATAGGACGTGGCGTATTCATCGACCACGGTATGGGTGTTGTAATAGGTGAAACTGCAATAATTGGGGATGGATGTCTTCTCTACAAAGGGGTAGTGCTCGGAGGCACAACGAGTGAAAAAACAAAGAGACACCCAAATCTGGGCAAAAAGGTTGTCGTTGGCTCAAACGCCTGCATCCTGGGCAACATAACCATTGGAGATTATGCGAGGATCGGTTCCGGCTCTGTCGTGACGAAAGATGTGCCGTCGCATGCAACCGTAGTAGGCGTGCCTGGCAGGATCATAAAACAACGGAAAAAGGACGAACAGGAAGTCATGCTGGACCATGGGCAATTGCCCGACCCCATTGCCGAGGCTATCATGGTAGTATTAAAAGAAAATTGCAAACTCAGACAACGGATAAAAAAACTGGAGGATACCTTAAACCTTTCAAGCGGAGAGTCCGACACGGTCTCTGAAATAGAATCAGAAGTAATGACCGTGTTCATGAAGAATTATAAAGACGGGGATGGGATATAATTTGGTTCACGACACTTCACTTTTATCATTGTCTGAATTTAGGAAAAGGATATTTCATTGTCAGACCTGAAAAGTCGCAGGAAAATTGTTAACACTTTTGAAAAGGAGGAGCGAAACTGTGGATTGGGGAATAAAGAATCGTTTGTCTCAACTCATTAAATCAAATGGCCGTTGTATGTTTCTGCCTATAGACCATGGATATTTCCAGGGGCCTACTTCAAAACTGGAAAGGCCGGGCGAAACGATTAAACCGATTATCGATTATGCCGATGCACTTTTTTGCACCCGTGGGGTATTGCGTTCAAGCATAAATCCGGAAAACAGCAAACCTATAATCCTCAGGGTATCCGGTTGTACCAGCATGGTGGGGAAAGACCTTGCCAATGAAGCACTAACCACTTCAATGGAAGAGGCCATTCGCCTGAATGCCTCTGCCGTTGGCATATCTGTCTTTATCGGCAGCGATTATGAGCACCAAACACTATTAAATCTGTCAAAACTGGTTGATGAAGCGGAAAGATACGGTATTCCCGTAATGGCCGTTACAGCCGTGGGCAGAGAAATGGAGAAACGGGATGCCCGCTACCTCTCCCTATGCTGTCGCATTGCAGCAGAATTAGGCGCCCGTGTTGTAAAGACGTACTGGTGTGAAAATTTTGACAAGGTGACCAATGGCTGTCCCGTACCCGTGGTCATGGCCGGCGGCCCAAAAACAAACTCAGATATGGAGGTGTTTGAGTTTGTTCATGACGGCATGAGCAAAGGAGCCATTGGTGTGAATCTGGGCAGAAATATCTGGCAAAATGAACACCCGGTAGCCATGATCAGGGCATTGCGTGCCATCATCCATGAAAATGCCACAGCACAACAGGCCAATGACCTGTTTAACACCGTAAAGAACGAAAAGAAAAAATAGTTTCGCACATATTTGATAATTTGCAGTGAATTAAACTTTTACGAAGAATTGAATGGGGAAATAGTATGCGCGTCGCAATGTATTATAACAACAGAGATGTTAGAATCGAAGAGATGCAAGCCCCTCAAGTCGGTCCGGGCGAATTATTGCTGAAGGTACGGGCAAGCGGCATCTGTGGCAGTGACGTAATGGAATGGTATCGCATTAAAAGAGCACCACTCGTGCTAGGACACGAAATTGCCGGAGAGATCGTTGCTCTCGGCGAAGGCGTCAAGCGTTTCAAGGTGGGCGACCGGGTAACGGTTGCCCATCATGTCCCCTGTAATACCTGCCACTATTGCCTGAATGGCCACTATTCCGTATGTGAAACCTTACGGACCACCAATTTTTATCCAGGTGGCTTTTCTGAATACGTTCGTATTCCCCAAATCAATGTTGACCGTGGTACCTTTGTCCTGCCAGATGATGTCTCTATTGAAGAGGGAACCTTTGCAGAACCTCTGGCCTGCACCCTCCTTGGTCAAAAGAAGGCAAATCTACGTCCGGGGCAGAGCATACTCGTTATCGGCAGTGGCATCTCCGGCCTCCTTCACATCCAACTGGCGCGTGCTTTAGGGGCAGGACGAATATGTGCGGTAGATATTACTGACTACCGCTTAAAAATGGCCAAACAATGCGGGGCAGATATAACCATTCACGCCAAAGAGGATGTCCCCGCCTGTTTACGCACGGTGAATAACGGACGACTGGCAGATCTTGTCATCGTATGTACGGGGGCTGCGTCAGCCATTCAGCAGGCATTTAACTCCGTGGATCGGGGCGGAACGATTCTTTTTTTTGCCCCGACAGAACCCAATGTAACGACTCCTATGAACCTTTGGGACCTCTGGCGCAATTGCAATTCTATCATTATGTCTTATGCTGGTCCCCCCGATGATACAGCAACGTCCATCGAATTAATCCGTGCGGGCAGGGTAAAAGTCCGGGATCTCATTACACACAGACTGAGCCTTTCTGAAACTGCCCTGGGTTTCAAGCTCGTTGCCGAGGCAAAGGATTCCATCAAGGTCATCATTGAACCTCAGAAATAATTAACAGCCTTAACCCGCCTCTCTGGTGCTGTTTTTTTCTGCCTGTATGGGTTGTTCAGTATAGGATTATCAACGGCCAATGACATTTCTCTATATCCTTCAGTATTCCTTGAGATATAATGAAACTCTCTCATACAGCCATTTTCTGATTTATAAAGATACTTCTTATTTCTTGGTTCTTCTCTAAGGGCGCACTCAGGCACAACATCTACTTTAATATTAAGCTTTTCTTCAAGAAAATCAGCCAGACCGGTAAGATCTAAGAGATTCGCATCCTTTTCAAACTCCACAAGCACATCCAAGTCGCTGTCTGCCTTTTGTTCGCCTCTTACATAAGAACCGAATATGCCTTTTATTTCAGCCCTGAAATGCTGCTTTGCCGCAGCCTTTAAGCTGGCTATAGTTGAAATTATTTCACTCACAGAATTTTTCATCTTAATATCCCCTTTGTCCAAATATCCGCCTGCGAACTCAAGACACTGTCACCGATTTTATAGGTTGTCATAGGTGGCTTTATCAATCTGCAATAACGATTTGTTATTCATAGGGCTTCTTCCTTAATAAACCTTCCCGCCTCTTGCCGCAAAAGCCGCAGGCCTTCCAATTCCTCCATTTCTCTATCAAGTTTGGCAACGATTTTTATGAATGGCGGTTTAAAAATTCAGAAGCTGTAATAATTTTGATTTTTTTGTATTCTTTAAGATTTAAAAGATGCGAATCCCCACTAACAATAATTTTTGCGTTACCGTCAATTGCAAGATTTATGAATACATTATCTGTAAGGTCTTCTTTTATAGGACATTCTTTTGAGAAAACACGAATGCTTTTCCCGATGTCTTTTATGTCTAAAACAACTGCATGTATTTCTGGCGCACTAAGTTGAAACTTTGCCGATAAAACTCTAACCAGTTCAGTTATAGAATCTTTGCAGTATAAAAGCCTGAAATCAGTTGATTTGACAAGCCTT
>JAUPKS010000383.1 GCA_030837315.1 Planctomycetota bacterium | reverse complement strand
CATGCTGCGACTATTGACCCACTCAGAAAGAGTCTTCCGGTCATTCTCGGAACAATAAGGTATTGGCGCTTTTCTTGCCATTGTAAACCCCCTTTATAAGAAATAAAACGGAGTTTACTATGTTTAACTTATTTTTGCAAGTAAACACTAGTTGCATTGGAAGAGTAGGTATGCGCTCTAACAAGTGGTTGCAAGGGACGCATTTTCCGTTACGCGCGTTCGCGCTCCACTCCAAATGCGCCCCTGAACCACGGCGTTAGAGCCCACAGCCTTTACGCTCAGAACGCTGATGACCGAACAATACCAACATCCAGCATTTCCACCGCCGCCCCATCCAGAGGTCGTTCTTTGGCGGTACTTGGATTTCGAAAAGTTCGAGTGGTTCGTTAGCAATCGTAGGCTATTCATGCCATCCGCCCAATTCCTTGGCGACCCACTGGAAGGAACAACGCCTGCCGGCCACCTGGATTGGTGGCGTTCACTGGTAGAGGGCGCCGCCTCAGAGGAACAACGGCGGATTATTGAACAGAACAAAGAAAAGGTGTCTGCGTTTGCAAAGGCATTTCTCCCGCATTACTACATGAGTTGCTGGCACATGAATGCACTCGAAAGCACGAAGATGTGGCACTGCTATACGAAAGCGTCAAATGCGGTAGCCGTGGCAACCTCTTATCGAGTGCTGCGCGCCTCCCTTCCTGCATACGTTGAAATTGGCATGGTTCGCTACATCGACTATGCCAGTGAGCGGTTGCCTTCCCTAAACATGTTCGAGTACATCACACACAAGAACATCAATTTCTGTTTTGAGCGTGAAGTGCGGGCCGTCGCTCTACCTCCCGCCACGGAAGGGCTAGGAGCCGCACATTTCCAAGATAACCACTTTGAATCTGAGACCCAGAAGGGGTTCCTCGTCTTTGCGCCGGAAGTTGATGTTGCCGGCCTCACTCACCGGGTAGTTCTGCATCCCGAGTCTTCGTCTGAATTCGCCGAGAGAATTCGTTCTATCTGTGAAGGCGCAGGTTTGCCAACGCCAGTTCCCTCTGCGTTTTCAAGCCAAGGGAGTCCGTCCGGTGCGCTCTAACCCTGCGTTCGAGGCGACCTGCGCGAAAAGCCGCGCAGGCGCCTCAACTCCACGTTGTACACAATGAATAAAATTTATAATTGATAATAGCATGAGTTCCATGCTAACATAAATACGTGATTCATTCATTCAAAGACAAGGGAACGGAAGATATTTTCAACGGCAAAAATTCTAAGAACGCAAGAAAAACATGCCCACAATCATTATGGAAGATTACCTCAAGGAAATTGGATCAACTTGATTCGATAAAACATCTCAATGAACTACGTGTTCCCCCAAACAATAAATTGGAGACCCTGGCAAGAGATAGAAAAGGGCAGTATAGCATCAGGATAAATGATCAATATCGTATATGTTTCACATGGCAAGAATCCGGACCAGAAAAAGTAGAGATTACGGATTATCATTGATAGAAATTAAGATATTGGGTCATCGTGTAGTCGTGTGGGTAAAAAAGAGCACAAATTAGTATAGGATGGCATTAGATAAAGGGAGAAGAGCTTTTAAAGTGGTGGTATAATCGGTATGATTACCCTATGGGAAAAAAGAGACGATTATTGGACGAATACCACTTCCCCGGGTTTCTACCACAATCTGATATACAGGGGAAATTTGGAGATCTACGCGCTCGGGTTATCCGGCTTAATAGGATCCAAAAAAAACGATCTGCGGATGTTGTGGCACGGCACATCGGAGCCACTACGACAAGAAAGTGCAGCAGACACGGGATCTATCCTGCGGGGATGCCCGGATATACCTGGAGGCGGAGGTACGGAGAGTTAAGTGCAAGAAGTGCGGTACTGTGAAACGAGAGAAACTGCCATGGCTGGCGAACAATCCTTTTTACACGAAGCGATTTGCCTACTCTGTAGGCCGGAAGTGCCGAGCCATGACGGTCAAAGATGTAGCAAAAGAGTTGAAACTGGATTGGCATACGGTAAAGACGCTGGAAGAGGAGTACATGCAGGAGCAGTTGCGGCGCAATCCTGTTGCAGCGCCCAGGGCAATTGGAATAGACGAAATATCTTTGCGGAAAGGGCATACCTACCGAATCGTGGTCAGCGATCTGGAAAGA
This sequence comes from Planctomycetota bacterium, assembly GCA_030837315.1. Taxonomy (GTDB): domain Bacteria; phylum Planctomycetota; class Brocadiia; order Brocadiales; family Brocadiaceae; genus Brocadia. Next base: position 2,762 of record JAUPKS010000383.1, on the reverse strand, counting down.
GGGAAGCCGATCTGGTTTGGTGGCGAGGATCGTTCAGAGGCGAGTCTTGATATGTTTTACAATTCATTGGGACCGAAGAAGAGCAAGAAAATTGAGCTTGCCGTAATGGACATGTGGAAAGCCTTTGAGAAATCGACGAGAAAGAATGTTCCCCAGGCGGCAATCCTGTACGACAAGTTTCACGTTATGAGGCATTTGGGAGATGCGTTGGACAAGATAAGGAAGATGGAATACGGGCGTCTTTCTGGGAAAGATCGGTCATACATCAAGGGACAGAAGTATACGCTTTTGTCGAACCGCGAGAACCTCACGCTTGACGGTCGCAAGGCATTAAAGAAACTGCTGGGGGCTAATAAACGGCTCAATACAGCTTATGTTTTAAGAGAATCCTTTGGGCAGCTCTGGAGCTATAAGACGAAAGGTTGGGCACGACAGTTCTTCGACAACTGGAAGGAATCTCTAAAATGGCAACGACTGGAACCCTATGAGAAATTTGCTGCGATGATAGAGCGGCACTGGGACGGCATCGCTGCCTATAGCAGACCTGAGAATAAAGTTTCATTAGGTTTTGTCGAAGGGTTGAACAATAAGATTCGAGTGATCCAAAGAAGGGCTTACGGGTTACGTGACGAGGAGTATCTCCGACTGAAAATCCTTACCTGTATGCTCAAGGAGTTATAAAATGACCCACACGACTACACGATGACCCAAGATATTTTATGGAGGTAAATATGGTTCGCATACCAACACATAGAGAGCCAACCCACCCTGGGGAGATGCTCCTTGAAGAATTTTTAATCCCTATGAGTATTACTCAGCGGGAATTGGCAAAGGAAATTCATGTTCCATACCAGAGGATTAATGAAATTATCAACAAACGCCGTGGTGTGACACCCAGTACAGCTTTACGGCTTGCAAAATTCTTTGGGGTTTCAGAAGATTTTTGGATGAATTTGCAACTTAGATGGGATATATATAAAGCGAAACTTAATGAGGCAAAAGAACTAAAGACAATTAGATCCCTCAGAATGAATGGATCAGAGGTACATTCATAAATTTAATCATGAGATGCCCAACAAGTCAGTGCAGTGAAATCGAACCACACGGTGCTTTTTTGAGCCTTTGATAGTTTGATGTCTGCAAATCAGTTTTTTGCTTTTTGATATGCTTCGTGGTTCGATTCACTGACTTCTACGTTAGCCATCCACAGAAGATTTTACCTAAAATCCGAATATAAGTTGTAACAAAATTGTTGACACTGTAACAGAATATGCTACTATATTGGGTATGATCAAAGGCTTTAAACACAAGGGGCTTGCTGAGCTGTTTGAAGCCGTACGAACTCGCCGAGTCCGGCAGGATTTACAGTCACGTTGCTTGCGACGCTTGGAAGCTTTGGATCAAGCGGAGGTTTTAAACGATCTGAATGTGCCGGGATTCAATTTCCACGGCCTTCATGGAGTACCGAAACGTTACAGTATCCACGTTAACGGCCCATGGTGTATCACCTTTGAGTGGAAAGATGGCGATGCGCTGCGGGTCGATTTTGAACAATATCATTGAGGTAAATCATGGCCGAATATTACACTAAACGTCCTTTAAATCGCCCACCGATTCATCCCGGTGAAATTCTGCGTGAAGATGTGCTTCCAGCGCTTGGAATTTCTGTAAGCGAAGCCGCACGGAAATTAGGTATTTCTAGACAACAGTTGCACCGTATCCTATCCTGCACTCATCCCATCACAACGGAGATGGCGCTTAGGATTGGAAAGTTTGCCGGCAACGGTCCTGGGCTTTGGTTGCGCATGCAGCAAGCATATGATTTGTGGTATGCGCAACAACGGATGAAAGACGAGCTATCTGAAATTGAGACAGTTGCATCGGTAGATTCCAGTTCCTAACCATGATCTTGCAGCGGATCGCAAAAAACCGCACCCGCTGGAGAGCGGTGTTAGACGTAAATAACTATGATATCGAAAAGTTGCGAATATGTATCTATTTTAGATAAGGAGCCAAGAATACCTATTTGTCGATTCTCTCCAGCGCAAGCAGAAATCCATAAATAATAGCCTGCGGCCTTGGAGGACATCCAGGGATGTAGACATCTACAGGAACGACATTATCAATCCCGTTTTTTGTGGCGTAACAGTCCTGAAAAATACCCCCGCTGCACGCACAGGCGACTAAGGCAATAATCATCCTTGGCTCCGGAGTAGCGTTATACGTCTTTATGAGAGCGGTTTCAAGATTTCTTGTTGGTGGTCCCGTAACGAGCAGGCAATCGGCGTGACGCGGCGAGGCAACAACATCAATACCGAATCTCTGTAAATCATGTATGGGGCTGTTGTATAAGGCGACAAATTCCCACTCACAACCATTACATGATCCGGCATCCACTTCACGAACGTGGAGTGAACGTCTGAATACCGAAAATATCTTTTCTTTTAGTTTTTCCCCGAGTTCCTCAACTGATGCCGTTGTGTCCAGCCCGGCCTTAACCAAAAGGTCTTCTTTGTTCGTTGCAGCAAGCTCAAAATCATTCGTGATCCTGATAGCTTTGTAAGAACATGCCTCTTCGCACATGCCGCAGAATACGCATTTAGCGTGATCCAGCTGCAGGTATCGTTTACCGTTGTCCTCAATCCATGTGTAAGCATTTGTTGGACAGACCTCCACGCATACATTGCACTGTTTGCATCGCTCATTACCTATCTCAATCCTACCCCGAAAACGGAAAGGGGCATAGTCCTTTTCTTTTGGAT
>JAUPKS010000382.1 GCA_030837315.1 Planctomycetota bacterium | reverse complement strand
GCAGACACGGTTGATTTTCATCTGCTCAAATTAATGAAACGGGCCGGATGTAAATTAATTCATTTTGGTGTTGAAACAGGCTCCGAAAGGATAATGGAGGTTATCGGAAAGAAAATTTCCCTCTCGCAGATTGCCGAAGGGGTTTTATCGTCAAAAAAAGCAGGGATAGATCAGGCCTGTTTTTTTATGTTCGGATTCCCCACAGAAACGGATAAAGACAGGCGGGAAACTATTGCCTTTGCGAAGACATTGAATCCCACCTACGCCTCTTTTCATAAAGTAACACCCTATCCGGGTACGCCTTTGTTTAATCAAATCTTTCCAGGCCACAAGACCCATCCTTTCCACGGGCTTCATCAGACATTTACCCACCATAACTCTCCTAGCCAAACTGGCAATACCGGCAAAACACGTTTTCCATTCACCACACAGCATTCCCCTTCCACCAAAGAGGACATGAGTAATTGGGGTAATAATGGATTCCTTCCCGGCCTTTGGCTTGAAGATAAAAAAGATCATCTCAATCAGACTATCCGCAAGGCTTTATCGGGATTTTATATGAGGTGGCAATACCTGTATGGCAACATGCTGTTCTGCAATCCTTTCAGTTTCATTCGGAAGTTACGTTTGTTCTATAATTACTGGAAGTCATTAAAATAGTTTTCCTGGACTTGCTAATTATTTGTTACAAAAATGCTTAAAAAGGCAAACGAAAAAAGGATATGCTTGAAATATTCTCACTAGGTTTATATAATGTAAAATTTGTGATTACCATGTCGAGTTTTTTTTAAACGATTTTGCTCCATTCTGAAATGCAATAGATTTGCTAAAAAATAATTTATTCGCTATCGTTCGCAATGAAAATTAAAAGCTTCGCTTTCCTGACAGCACTAAAATAAGGAACTGAATTACTCTATGAAAATTGCGAAATATTTACCGGTACTCTTCCTAGTATTGCTTTGTTCCTGCGCCTTCACTGGCCTTAAAGAAAATGCACAATCAGACAACATAAACGGCTCAAAAGAGGCCTCTGAAGAACAGATTACCTCCGTGCCTACCATTGAAGACGTAATTGATAAAAATCGATTCGATTATATTATCAGAGGCAAAGACATTTTATACATTACCGTTTATGATGAACCGGAACTGAGTTTTGCCCCACATACGAACAGATCGTTACGTGTCTCCATTGAAGGCACAATATCCTTTCCGCTTATAGGCGATGTACCAGTAGCAGGGCTTACACCATTTCAATTGGAAAAAAAACTTGAACAACTCTTAAGTGAAGGATATCTGGTAAATCCAAATGTCTCCGTTGTTGTGGGAGAATACCATGGCTCTGTTCATGTCTTCGGGCAGGTCAAAAATCCCGGTGTAATAAAATTAGTGGACAAGGATGTCACCGTTGTTGAGGCAATTTCAATGTCTGGTGGTTTTACCGACATTGCCTCTCCCAACCGGACCTATATCATACGGAAGGAAAATGGCGTGGATAAAACAATTTATGTAAAGGTAAATAAGGTTATAAAAGGGAAGAAAGGCAAGGGAATTATTCTAAAGCCAGACGATGTCGTAGTGGTGCCGGAGGCATTTTTTTAGGACACGCACATGCGCCCATATAACGGAAACGAAAACGAAGAAATACACCTGCTGGATTACCTCAAGATCATCCAGAAGAGGAAATGGGTGGTTATTATCTGTTTTGTCGTGGTTGTTGTATTTATAACGATTAAAACCTTTAAGACAACACCTGTATTTCAGGCAACATCGAGTATTGTATTAGAGCGGAAAGAACTCAACGTTGGATTTCAGCAGGTTGTTACAGAAAACCAGATGGCACCAATGGATTTTTATACAAATCAGTGTGAAATTATAAAAAGTCGTGCCATTGCAAAAAAAGTCATTGATGTATTGGATCTTAAGAATCACCCCGAATTTAATACACAAAAGAAAGGGGAAAGCCCGGATATTGCCAAAGATATTCCGCAAGACCCTTTTGCAGAAACTCGTTTCATAAATGGCTTTCTTTCAAAACTGAACGTTTCCCTGATGAGAAACAGTGGTGTTGTAAATATTAAGTACAATGGACATAATCCACAACTCACTACAAAAATTGCCAATTCCATTATAAAGACATATATCGAGCAAAATTGGGAAAGACGCTATAATGTGGCAAAAGACGCCTTAAATTGGTTGAACAAACAGATAAAAGACGTGAAGATAGCCCTGGAAGAATCTGAACAGGCATTACAAAAATACAAAAAGGCCAATGACCTTATCGCCGTCGATATGGGTGAAAGTGCGAAATCCAGCACTATGGCTGGTGAAAGGCAGAATGTCGTCCTGCAATAGTTAATGGATTTGAACAGTGAATTAACCAATGCAAAAATAGACAGTTTAAGATTAGAACTCCTTCACAATAAATTTAAAGAATTTAAAAATACGCATGATGATGAGTTGATTCAATCCATACCAGCAGTGACACAAAACACTCTTATACAGGCACTAAAAACAAAATACGTGGATGCAGAAAGGGAGTATTTCCTTAAATCGCAGCGTTACGGTGTAAAACATCCCGAAATGATACAGTTAAGCGTGGAACTCAATACTACCAAGGACAATATTTTGAAAGAAGCAGGGCAAATAAGTGATAGTATTGCTACGGAATATGAAATTGCAAAAAGCAGGGAAGCAACATTATTAACAGCAGTTGAACAACAAAAGGGTGAGATCTTTGTGCTGGGGGATAAGGCCATTTACTATGCGGTACTGAAGAGAGAGGTTGATACCAATCGGCAAATGTACGAAACCCTGCTTACTCGGATGAAAGAAACAAATCTTACCGAGGAACTGAAGTCCAGCGATATAAGGGTGCTGGATTATGCAGAAGTGCCCATATCTCCCATTAAGCCTAACAAGCGTATGAATATCCTTCTGGGTATCATTGTTGGACTTGGTTGTGGTGTGGGAATCGCATTTTTGATGGAATATATGGACAATACCATCAAGACACAGGAAGACATTGAGAAATACATGGGAACACCCTTACTGGGGATTGTGGGACATATTCCTTCGGAGAAAAAAGAATCCTTGTTACCGCTATTAATAACTCATACGTTTCCCAAACACGCCATTTCTGAAGCCGTAAAAGGCATACGAACCAGCATCATGTTTTCCCATCCGGATAATCCCAAAAAGATTCTTCTTGTAACAAGCGCTTTGCCTTCTGAAGGGAAAACAACGTTTGCCTCCAATTTGGCTGTGACTATGGCCCAAACGGGGAACAAGGTATTGATTATCGATGCTGACCTGCGAAAACCTACCCTGCACAAACTCTTCCAGATAGATAAGTCCACGGGACTTTCTAATATACTAGTGAAGTCGTGTGATTTGCGCACGGCATCAAGGACAACACAAGTTCCAAACGTTTTTGCCATTGCGTGCGGGCCTTTACCCCCAAATCCATCAGAGTTGCTCAGTTCTCCCGCCATGGTGGAATGTTTACATGCGGCAAAGGAAGTATATGACTGGATCATTATCGATTCACCTCCATTACTAACGGTTACCGATGCACGGATACTCGCACGGGTTGTTGACGGCATTGTTTTTGTCTTGAAAAGCAATACAACAACGAGAGATGCTGCACGGAAGGCCGAAGGTTACCTCTCTGAAATACGTGACAAGATATTGGGTGCCGTGATTAATGATGTCGATTTTTCCAGAAATAAATACTACTATCAGTATTATTATCAATATTATTACGGCGAAAGAGAATCCGAAGAAACCCCGTCTTAGAGTAATGATTTAGCACTGCAAGCACCAACCGGTCTGCTAACCAGCGAATACCCGCGGCTTTCACTTACGCTATGAAAATACACCTTATTATCGATAAGACAATACTGTATGGTTTGATCTTTCTTATCGTTTTCACACCCCTTGCCAACGTTTTCGCAATATCATTCTCCTTTACCATTCCGTGGTCATTGGCTGTTACGGCACTTGTTGTCGTAATCCTTGTGTTCTTATGGCTTTTCAGGGATATCTATCAGGGAAACGCAATATTTCTCAACACCCCTTTAAATCTTCCGGCAATTGCCTTTTTAGCCCTGGCCATTTTCCAGCTCATTCCCTTGCCAACCCCTGTATTACGATGTATTTCGCCATCATCCGCCTCTATCTACAGCATGATTGATGATGAAGGCTTCAAAAAAGTCCCGACATTGCTTATGAGAAATAGCAATATACCCGTTCATGAAAAAGTGCAGGCCAACGAAATACCCCAAAGGAGCAAAAGAGAGCGCATAAGCAAGGGCAAACAGAAGTGGCACCCTATCACCTTATATAAATATGCCAGTAAAGTTGAACTATTCAGGCTATTGATATATCTGGGAATATATTTTTTAATTGTTAATAATATCCGATCAAGACGGCAAGTAACTCAAATAGTTGCAACTATTCTTATAACTGCGGTATCCCTGGCTTTTCTAAGCCTTTTACAATATTTAAGCGGTACAGAAAAGATATTTTGGCTTTTCGATATGGAAAGGACAACTTTTTTTGGCACATTTTCTAATCGGGACCACTTTGCATGTTATATGGGTATGACAATCCCATTGGGTATAGGCCTGTTAATAAAAGAATATTTACTTTACTCCGGCAACAAATATCCTTCAAACAACTCAGGAAGAGATTCATTCTCAATCATTAAATCCTTATGTTCCCACAGCCAAACAGAATTGCCCGGCCATTTAATATTTTTTTATGTATTTGCCGTTGTCATTATGTTGTCATCCATGTTTTTGGCGCGCTCTGGTGGTGGTATGCTGGGCACAGCCACGTCCAGTTTGCTATTCATTGGAATGCTGTGGTGCAGAAAAAGGCTTCGGAAATTGTCCTGGTTTGTACTCCCTGTTCTCGTTGTTACCTTTGCCATGTTAGTATGGGTTGGAATACAGCCAGTTGTTGAGGAGTTTTCCGCTAATATTGACATTGAAAACCCCAGCCTAAAGGCACGTATGGCATTTTGGAAGGACACCGTTCAGGCAATAAAAGATTTTCCCGTTTTAGGGTCTGGTCTTGGAGTCTTTCCCTATATCTATCCCCAATACGATACGGTAACATTATACACTCAAGGTAATTTTGTTAACCATGCACACAATGATTATTTAGAGTTAATGCTCGCAACGGGAACTATTGGATTGGCTATTTTCTTATGGGCATGGTATCGTTTTATAAAAGATGCTGCACTCTATCATATCTTAGGTCTGACAAAGGGTATTGGTCATCCCCAATCCGTACCACAACAAGAGCTGGCACATGATCCTTTCAGGAAGCGCAACGACCCTTTTATTATCGGTATTGCCATGGGTGGGGTAACAGGCATAATGAGTATAACATTTCACTGCATCGTAGATTTCACTCTGCATACCCCGGCCAATGCATTTTTATTATCGGTACTTTTGGGAATTACTACCGTTGTTGTTCACATGAAACATGAGAATAATAAACCTTAGAGAGCTCAGAGAAAAATGCCTTTGAAAATGAAATATACCGTCTCTATCAATCCGCATATAAAACCTTACCTGTTGACATCCCTCGTTCTTGCGTTCACTTTTTTCTTTTATTATTTTTTCAACTTTTTCTTCCTGAGAAATACAACCTATCAACAACTTGTTAACCTTTTACAGGAACCAAATATATCTCAAAACGGTGCCAACGAGAATGAAGATATAGCCGGGAGCGATGAAAACAAAACAACCGAGAGTCCTCTCCCTATCGAGGGAATTTTTAATACATTAAAAAACAGCTGCAATGCAGAACATCACTTTGCACTGGCTCAATATTACGATAGGCTTAGTATAAATACTATGGAGAGAGAAACTCTCGTAGATATCGGAACTGATGTATTTACATCTCTTCAGGATAGTCAGGCATATTATGAATCAGAAGCCCTTAACCATTTCCAGAGGGCAGTCATACTTAACCCTTTATCAAGTAAATACCACATCTCCTTTGCCGAGTTCCTGGGACATATCTATGAGGAAAGACAGCATGAAGAAAAATATAATCCACAAATAAAAGAGATAATAATGCATCACTTTGAGGCCGCTACAAGGCTTGACAATAAATGGGATCATCCCTTTCGGACTTATGGAAACTGGCTTTTTTCTTTTGCCGAAAGTGAAGAAGCATGTAATAATACCGACCTTTTAAAACAGACCATTGATCTTGGCGTGTTTATGTATAAAGAAGCCATCAAAAGAAATAATGCATTGTTTTTGGAGGCTATGGAAAAATATAACACCTTTACCAACAATTATGATGAATTAAAAAAAATAATTCCTGAAGTCCCCGATCTCTATTATTCCTTTGCGAAATATTTACAGAAAATAGACCTTTGGGAAATAAATGAAGATAATTTTTACCATGACATTCAATCACATACAGATCGATTCCCTCTTTACAGGGCTGTTGTTGAATACCTTTGTCAAAAAAACAGATTTGCTGCAGGGGTTCATGTATTAAAGGAATATCTGGAATACGCACCAGACGATGCGAATACGCATCTTTGGCTGGGTAACGTATTGTTCTATAACCTGCATAACAAGGAAGAGGGGATTCGGGAGATTGAAATTGCCGTAAAATTAAGACCCGAGGATATAAACATCTTGTTTTCTTATGGTAAGATGCTGTTTTTATCTGAAGAGTATAAAAAATCAATCGAAACCTTAAAATGCGTGATATCCGGAGATGCAAAAAGGCATGACGCATATTTTCTTATCGCTCAATCATATGAAAGATTGCTAAAAATGCGCGCGGCAGAGGAGGCATATGAAAATGCCGTTTCCTTAAATCCCAATTCGACCGAGTACAAAAAACACCTTGCCCGTTTGCGTATAGAATTGAAGATAATCTCTCATGAAACGAGCCCCGCCTCTTCGCAATGATTGACTACCGTCAATGATGTTTTCATATCAGCTATGTATGTCACGTTTTGAAAAACATTAACTATTGACTTTATGTTGAGGTGTTTTATAGAATGTATCAGTTATCCATTTAGAAAGAACATTTATCACACGGGATGGTAATATTCACCTCTATTGCTGCACTACAAAACCAAAGCACTCTTTACTCCGAAACAGATGTGTTGTTCCTATGAAAAGAGCGAAACGTTTGAAGAATTTCAATAGGGAAGTCATTAAACACGCGTTTAAAAATCTTTTCTTATCCTACCGCACTATCTTAGAAAAAAGGAAACCATTCACAATGGCAAAGGCATTATTTATACTCGTAAGTGTATTGTTTTTTTTAGGCAATCTCAGCACATTACCGGCTAAAGAATTAGAATCCCGGGAACGAGGAGAACAAGCAGGGAAGGAACCTCATGTTGCAGAAAAAAACACAAGTAATTTGGATAGAGAGATTGATAATTTCACATCACAAATCTTACAACAACTCATGCAAAATGACAAAAAGAATGTAGCGGTGAGCGAATTTACCGATCTTGTGGGGAATATAACAGATATTGGAAAATTTCTAACCGATGAAGTCATCCATCATTTAATCATATCAGGCAAGATAAAAGTCATAGATAGAAAATACTTCAACAAGATACTAAAAGACAACCGATTACCCTTGTCTAATGCACTAGACCCGGTTCATGTCAAAACCCTTCATAATCTTTTGGATATTGATGCCATCATCACAGGAACTATTGTCGACATAGGGACGAGGATAAAAATAAATGCACATCTTTATAATTCGGTTTCAGGTAACATCTTTGGTGCGGCAAATATGGAATCACAGATCGATGATACCATACGGAATCTCTTAGAACAACAAACCCTCGAACCGCTTGAAATCAATCTGGAACAAAAAATAGAGGACCTCTCGCGACAAATTACCCAAGGCATGATTGATCACAAAAAGAAAAAAATAGTAGTTATGGAATTACCTGATCTATCAGGAGAAATAACAAATTTCAGTAAATTTTTATATGAAGAACTGATTACCCATCTGATGATGAATAAGAACTTTGATATTATAGAAAAAAAACTTTATGACAATAGTTTTGCAGAATACGAGGATTCATCCTCTGCTATTCAAATTACCTCTGACCTTTCAAAAGAAATCGGCAAGGTATTAGGTGCCGATGCTATTGCATTTGGTACTATGAGCGACCTTGGCACTTCTGTTAATGTAAATATCCGAATAATAACACCAGAAACAGCAATTCCTTTTGCGGTAGCAACGGCTAAAATTACCAGCGACATAACAGTAAGGTCTTTACTTGAAACGACGACAGAGAAACGCACCCGTGGTGCGCAAACACCGGCGGTGATAAGATTGGGAGATGAAGCGGAACCGTTACAAAAGCCAAAAATTATGAAATCGAAAACCAGGGTACACAGATTAAAAAAATCAAGGCGTATTTTTTTTACCGAAGACTTCAATACCTATACCGTGGGCGAAATCCTTCCAAAATGGGGAAAAGGCATAGTCGTTACCGAATCTTTGGGAAAAAAGGGCATAACATCCAAAATTAGCGGCGAAAATACCCTTACACAACAGGTGAATTTTCCAGACAACTTTAAGTTCAGTTTCAACATAAAAGGCAATAGCTGGACATGGGGTACGTTCACTTTTTACAATTCCGATGAAGATTATTTTAAAATGCAATTACGAATAAAAGACAACTATTTTTATGTTAAATTTCCTGACAAAGCAGAAACAAAAGTAAGTTGCAATGCTGAAGAATATAATAGCCTTTTCATTATCAAAAAGGGTAATGAATGTCAGCTATACTTAAATGATATACTTGTAACAAACGACTCATTCAAAAATAAGACACGCTTTACTCATTTTGATTTTAAATGCAGATTAGATACGCTTTATCTGGCAAATTTTTCTGGAGTTGAATTATAGTTATTCAGCCGTTTGAATATTTAATAGTTTTTCAATTAATTTCTTAGCTGCGGAAATTGTTTGTTCTGTATCTGCACGTGATAGCTCACCATGTGGAAAAAACCCTTCCTCTGTCGGATACCTGCCTTTATATAGTTACGCTCAAAGACCTCTTTGGCAAATACAAGCTCTTGCCCGCACAAGTGAGGCGGTGAAAGAAAAATTCTTTTCGTTAACTCAACCATTTAACTTAAACACAATCTTTTAAAGAATTTTGAATTCAAAAGCAAAAAGGGAAAATTATCTATTTATATATGTTTCCTCTAAATCCTATATCATTAACAATTATTTGCAAAATTTCACTTTTTACAAGTGAAAATACAATTCTTCTATCTCCTTTTCTAATTCTAAAATAACCTGTTCGACTACCTTTTAACATCTTTAAGTCAACGTTTGCGTTTTCTATTTTAAATATCTTTTTAACTGCTGATATTAGCAATTCGTCTAATTCTTCCTCTGTAATAAGGTTTGGATTTTTTTCTAAAAATTTATCGACCTTTTTCGTGTACGATATTTTTACATTCATATCTTTACAACTTTTGAGCGTGAGACAACATGACAATTTGTGTTTCTCAAATTTTTTTCAATTTCTTTTTGCTCTGCATTTGATACAAATGGAATATGGAAATGCTCATCTATTTCTTTCACCTTTATCTTACTCTTTGGTAACAATTCCAGAAAACTTTTAAATGTATCAAATATAGAATCATTTATTTCCAACTCTAACCGTTTCATTTCTGTCTCCTTTATATATTTTCGTATGGGTACAATATGCTCTTCCATCAATTAACCAATCAAACCATTTCAACAAATAAAACTTATCAAACTTCTCATCTTCCCAACCCCCAAACTCCTTAACTTTATACCAACCAATTAAACCAAATTTAACTTTAATGTAACTCACCCAAAAATCGTCTGGAAAATATATTTACTATCTTTCCCAAAACGATAATTTTCAACATATTCACGGTCCATCCTCACCTTATCAGGGAAAACAACCCTATTATTATACTTTTCCGGGTCAACTTGTGCAGCCAAATTCCAAAACTCAAAACTTTTCCTTAAACCATTGTGAAAGATAATACAGTCATTCGATCATCTTATTATGACCGCTCGCAGCGGCAGCACCACCATGAAGTTTTTCCCACCATTTTCCAAAAACACTCGATTCAGCCCTGCGGCGGAAATACTTAATTTCTTCCTCCGGTGTAAGGTTTTTTATCTCTCTATAAATTTGCATTTGGGTTTCATGTTTAAAATCAACACACTTAAATTCTTTGTCAATCTTCATCTATTAACACCTCCTTTGGTGAAATAATCGTCAATATCCCATAACCATTCATAAGATTTACCTGGTTATAACCCTTCATCTTATCCAGCCGCACTATGTGCTTAAAGTTCCAGGACACTATTGCATCTGCCCGTGCTACCGTTGCCACAGCAACATGTGCGGCATCATCTATCCACTCAGGCCCAAGGATTTTTGCCTTCATATATTCATTCCGCAATTCTAGAATCTCTTCGGTAATCTCTACCTTTTCCACCGCTTCTTCCGGTAAAGACAAGAGGATATTTTGAACTGCAGTGGGCGCCTTATCCAACTCAGCAATAGTAATCTCGCTAAGCAGTAGCACGCATTTACCATTTCGCACCATTTCGATGAAATGCAATGACTCATGGGAGAACTCGATATCAAGACAGCCGCCGATCACCGATGTATCTGCATATATTCGCGGAATTCTCATCATCAATTCACCTTCTTGCTTTGTTTCAATAAAGTTTTATACAACCTAATAATTTCCAATGTAAAAAAATAGCTTTTCTTTTTTATCAATCTCTTTTTTATAAAAATCTGCCTTTTTTACGTCAAACTCTAAACTTATATCTCAATACTCACAACCCAAAACTTATAACTCGTAACTCCCAAACTCCTTAACTTTAAACCAATCCGACTCTTATTCTCAACCAATTTGACAAACCAAACCAATAAAACTAATAATACCCTTATTCTAAATCAATTCCACTTTAATGTAACTCAACCAAAAATCGTCTGAAAAATATATTTAATATCTTTCCCAAAACAATAATTTTCAACATACTCACGGTTTAGCTTTACTTTATCCGGGAAAATCACCTCTCGGTTATATTTTTCAGGTTCAGCTTGTTTTACCAATATCTCTTCCTCGTTTTTATTTTTAATATCGCCTGTCCCCTGATACCAGACCTTTCAGATAAAACAGGCAGGACAAGATGCATTGCTGCCGTGCCGCTCGAAACCGCAGCAGCGTATGGAATACTGATCATCTCAGATAATTTCCGCTCAAAGGCAATGACAAACGACCTACGACTTATGCCTTCAAAAGTGCCTTTTATTGTCAATAAATTAATCACTAATCAAGGTGTGACCCTGACCCCTCAGTTGATAACTTCCCAAATTCCTTCTCAAATATCCCTTTGACTAATTGTGCTACCTTTTTGTACCTATCATTGCTCATTGTGTCTCCTTATTTCTATTACAATTTCATTTTTTATGACAATCCATTATCACACTTATAATTCTATCAATATCTTCAGTGGTCATTGCAGTGCCAGAAGGTAAACACAGCCCTCTTTTAAAAAGGTCCTCACACACTGCGCCGCCGCGCATGGAACATCCCTTAAATACCGGCTGTATATGCATCGGCTTCCAGACAGGGCGGGATTCGATATTCTCTCTTTCCAATGCCTGACGGACTCCTTCCCGGTCGGCACCAAAGTCCTCAGGCGTAATCAGTATGACGGTTAACCACCTGGCCGCTCGTCCGTACGAGGCCTCAGGCATGAATTCGATCCCCGGTATATCGGCCAATGCCTTACGGTAATAATCACATATCCAGCGCTTCTTTTCGACACGCTCATGCAGAACGCGCAACTGCCCTCGACCAATGGCTGCAACAATATTGCTCATCCGGTAATTGTACCCTATCTGCGTATGTTCGTAGTGAGGCGCAGGGTCACGGGCCTGTTGCGAAAGGAACCTTGCCTTTTTTATTAGGTCCCCGTCGTCTGAGGCCAGCATCCCACCACCGGAAGTGGTGATGATCTTGTTGCCGTTAAACGAATACACCACAAAGCCAGAGCCCTTCCCAGCATGTCGTCCCTTATACGTTGCGCCAAGGGCCTCTGCAGAGTCGGAGACGACCGGGATATGGTACTGATTGCAGACAACATCGAGAATCCTGTCAAGGTCAGCAGGTTGCCCCAGGATGTCTGCACTGATGACCGCCTTCGGGAGATTGTCCTGCATATTTCTGAAAGATAGCTCTTCGGCCAACAGATCAGGGTCCATATTCCAGGAATCTCTGTTAGAATCTATAAAAGAAAGTTTTGCGCCCTGAAAAACAACCGGGCTCACGCCACCGATGAAGGTAAAAGACGGCGCAACAACCTCATCACCAGGGCCGACACCCAACAGGCGAAGTGCAAGGTGCATTGCTCTGGTGCCGCTTGAAACCGCAGCAGCGTGCGAAATATTGACCATCTCAGAAAATTCCCGCTCAAAGGCATCGACATGTGGACCTAACGGAGCAATGTAGTTACCCTCAAAGGCTTGTTTAACAAATTCAAGCTCCTGCCCGCCCATGTGAGGAGGGGAGAGAAAGATTCTTTTATTTAACTCAGCCATATAATGTAAACACCATCCTATAAATACTACATGCTTTCATAAACTTCCATTAATAGTCTCGTTTCCAATTTATTACTTATCCAGAATCCAGATTCTTTCAATCTAGCAAATTTTCTTTCAATAACTCGAGCTTTCGCTATTTAATTTCAGCCCCGTTACGCTATGATGATAATGGTATGATTTTAACAATATTTCCGACACACTCAAATTCAGGGTCACCTGTTATAACAGGCAGATTCATATCTTTTGCAAGTTCTATACAAAAGGCATCGGCGTATGACACGGGATATTGCGCCTTGATCACCGAGGCTGCCTCTGCCCGCTTGTCATTCACAGAAACAACGTGCAGTGGAAATAGTCCTCGTTTGAGGTCTTCCCTGAATCCTGTGGCGATCGGTCCACCAAAATATTTATAGAGTTTATAAAATACCTCGCCTTCGTTAATTTTGCTTATATACAGTTTTATTCTGGTTTTTTCAGCATCTTCAAGATATTTGGTTACGGCCTCTTTTTCTGATCTTCTTTTTTTATCAAAAAGGCAAAGCAAGGCATAACTATCAAGGATAAACATCTTCATCGTTTTTTTCCTTTTTCTTGTCCTTAAGATGGGCGGCCACAATCCCTTCGCCTATTCCGGCATAATCCTGCCACTTCTTGGCTTTAAATCTCCTGATTGGCTTTAAGACAACGGTCTCTCCGACAACCTCAATCTCCAACTCATCTCCTTTGCCGATATGGATTGTTTCCCGTATCTTTTTTGGAATAACAACCTGCCCTCGTTCACTTACCAATGTCTTCATGGTTTTACCTCAATATTTATATATGATTTAGTAAATTAATCTTATTTTATAATATACGTCTTACAATTAATTGTCAAACAGATATTACCTTTCACCCTTTAAAAGCGATCTGTACTCGAATATGGTATTTTTTCCAAAAAACTCCATTGATACAAAATTGTTTATTCAGGAATTCCCGAAAGAATCAGTTGAGTCGGGTGGATTAAGCGAAGCGAATCCACCCCTTAATCCCCTCCTGGGAGGGGACTCAGGGGTGGGTATCGTGGAAGGTGGATTCAGCGCAAAAAACAGCGCCTTAATCCACCCTACCCAAACTAACTATACAAGACGTAAAACTAAACAAAGGAAAATTCAAGAGTTTTATTTTGCTTTTAAGAATTCATCAACTGTAAGCCCACTCTTCCTAATCAGACTTCTTAACAAGCCAGGCGCTAGTTCCTTATGGTTGGGAATTGATAGCGTTGGTCTCGACTCATGATAAAGTATCATATGGCTGCCAGTTTGATGGTCCAAGACGTAGCCGAATTTCTGAAATATTTTTACAGCTTCTTTTCAAGAAATATTGGAAAGTATCCCCACGATTAAATTGTTACCTCACCAAGAAATATTTCCTTTTCTTCATGGATATCAAATCTTCCGTGTTTTTTTTCCACTAACAACCATCCTCTGATAGCATCTTTTATATTGTTTAATGCTTCATCTATCGTTTTACCCTGACTCATACATCCAACAAGCTCAGGAACATCAACTATATATCCACCGTATTCAGAGTCATAGGTTATCACAACTTTAAATTTCATGATTATCTCCAAAAATATAAACAAAATTTATTTAAACAATTTTCCACATGGTTTTAAATCAGTTTTATTTGTTAAAATGCATGATCAAATATACAACTAAACCAATTCGACCAACTGAACCAATTAAAATGAGAAGCTTTATAGATTGTTATTTTATTTTGAAATTTTTAACCCGAACAAATCGGAGAAGGTAAAATCCGAAGCACGAAATTTGTAAGTCGATCATGTCAGGGTTAATTTTACCAAAAATGTCAAAATTATCTTTAAAACATATTGACGATAGATTTAATACTATTCAATGAAAGCACTATGAATCCCATAGGGATGATATGATTATAGATGATTGCATATAAGACCGACGACAAACCCCGAAGGGGTGATATAATCGTTATTCCGTGAAATGCCCGGCGTGTCTATTATGTCATCCCCTTGGGATTGGATGTTGTTTTCGGTTTTTTCATCTATAATAATTTTACCCCTTCGGGGTTCTTGTTATCATATTTTTAATAAATCACAATAAGTGAAAGAAGGTGCAATCACCTCATCGCCAGGGCCAACACCCAACAGACGCAGGGCAAGATACATTGCTGCCGTGCCGCTCGACACTGCTACCGCGTGCCGAATACCGACCATCTCCGAGAATTCTCGCTCAAAGGCATCTATCTGATGGCCTAATGGCGCGATATAATTGCTCTCAAAGGCCTCTTTGACAAATTCAAGCTCCTGCCCGCCCATGTGAGGCGGTGAGAGGAATATTCTTTTGTTGTTATTGGACAATTTTCTCTTTTCTCCTTTTGTCAATTTTGACTGGGACGCCAAATGCCGTTACATTGTCCGGGATATCTCGATTCACAAAACTGCACGCACCGATGATGGAATTCTCTCCCACGGTCACGTTTGGCATGATGATACAATGGCTCCCTATTTTAGAATTTTTTTCCAGGATGACCGGCCGTTTACCTGTGTTCAGCCGGTAACACCCGGCTTCACCTCATGCCGGCGAAACTGCTCCGCTGAATACACGGGGAGATACTCCATCAAAAGCGGTCGCGGTCCGACGAGGCACATTTCTCCTTTGAGGACGTTGATGAGTTCGGGCAATTCGTCCAGGCTGGTGCTTCGGAGGAATCTGCCAAAGCTTGTC
>JAUPKS010000381.1 GCA_030837315.1 Planctomycetota bacterium | reverse complement strand
CGTTAAAATGCGGTCTGAAAAGATAAGACACATGCTGTCTTTGGTATGACCTGGTGTGTGCATGACCTTGACAGGGATATCGCTCAGGTGACAGTCAAACCCGTCGGGGACACGGAATGCCACACAGCGGACGGGGGAATTTTGATGCATGACGTATACGGCGCCTGTGAGGTCAGTCAGCGCCCCAGCCCCTGAGATGTGATCTGCGTGGGTGTGGGTATCTAACACATGGGTTAGTTTTAGTCCCTCAGTTTTCATGAAGGATACGTAGTCATTTGCCTGCGCAAGTACAGGATCCACGATAATCACTTCTTTTGTAGTTTCCGAGCCGATGAGGTAGGTTTTGCATGAGGTCTTATTTAACTGTTTGAAGATCATTTGGCACTCCTTCTTTAAACTCATGAAAATTAGCTTTTACTAAAAGACCCTTAAGGAAATATATATTTCAGAAAACAGCAGCGGCGCTATACGCCGTCCGCTGAAGTGGTTTGTTTGATGTTTATTTTACAATTGATGTTGCTATGTTCGGACTTTCTGGATTAACAGCAATTGTGCGTGTTTTAGGAATTACAACCAAGTCCATGTCTTCCATCGGAATTGCACCAATGAGTGTTTGATCACCCATTACTAAAGCGCCGGCAAAACCTATACGATTTTTAAACCGGATTTCAATTGAACCGACATAAGGAACCAACTTTCTGCTACCATTGGCTAATATTACCTCTTTTTTGTCAACCTCTTCTAACTCCAGCTGAATTTGTATATGAGAAGGTATACACAAATGTACTGCACCCGTGTCGGCAAGGGCATCTATTTCCACGGGAGAAAGTTCTGGTCTTCTTGGATTTCTTAAAATGATTTTTGGTAACAATTTAGTTTTTGAAAGAAACATTTGCTGTGTTTATTGTATTCCAGTGGGGTCGAAGCCTTTGCTCGTAAAATATAAATAGTGCAGTTAGCAGACCTTCATAATTCAATATTTTATTTGTTTCTCATGTTTGTCTATTGAATTATGAAGGTCTGACTCTTTTCTCTCCTCAATATCCTTCGAGTTCACAGTGCGGGTCTCTATGTCATATTTCCCATATTTTTCTGCAAGAGCGGCAGCTATTGATCTGGCAACGACGATTGCCCGCACGTCTTTGGGTTTCACTCCGTACTCCATTGCAGTCAAGACGCGGTATTTACCTGCCTGATGAAAGCCGATGTCATCGGTGTTGCCGATGTCCACCTCGACTTCGACACAAACATATCGTCCCAGAGTATCCTGCAAAAGAACATCAAGAACATCGCCCGTCAAAAATGCCTTTTCTAACCTGATGGGGGTCATGGGTTCAGCAAGATGTTTCTCCGGATCCTTGAATACCGCCTCCTTAATGGCCTTATGTTCTATGGACTCGCCTCCCCCGCGGCCTGCTTCATATTGCTTTTTCGCCTCGACCCTTTCCACCTCTTCCTTTTCCTGCCTTCTGCGGAGTTCATACGGTGACATTAAGACATTCCAATCGGCAATCTCAAAGCCGAAAGGCTTCGGTGTGAACCTCAATCCTCGAAGCATTGCATTGAGTAACGCCCAATTAAAGTAAAGCTGGGCACTGGATTTGACATCGCTGTGGCAGACTGCACCGCGCTGGACAAGAATCTCCCAAATTGTTTTTAACGAATTACGGTCTACCTTGCTCGGATTCTCTGGGTTCTGTGCCCTTTCTGAACGTCTGTGAACTTCAGTCGACGTTACCTTGGTGATGATGTTTTTAAATCCTTTCTTCAAGGTGTAAACGGGCAACTGTTGGGTTTGGTACAACGATGCCCTGTCTGTAATTTCTTTCCATACATCGTCAAACGACCTTGGTGGCAACTTGGTTGTCACTGAACTCGTCCTTTCTCTAAAAAAGAAAGAGCATCTATGTTGGGAAATCGGTATTCCTTTTTCCCGCCTACTAATTTATCTTTATTCTATAATTGCCAGCATAGTATTGCGTGACATAGCAGATGTCAAGCAAGAATCAGCAGAATTATGTTGTAAATTCAAAAACGTTTTCAATATAAGGAGAAAGGGGGAAAATGGGGAAAATTTCCAATTATATTTTTATTAAGAGCCTACCCAACCCTTTGTATTACAGGTCTTGCACGGAGTGCAGCCATTACACCCAGCCCCTGTACACGCCTTCTTGCCGCTATGAACCTGTCCCAATCCCTTGCAGTACCCACATCGTTTAGCTGAATCGGAGATTTGTCCCGATCCGCCGCAGCCATTACATTTTATGCAGTAGTTGCAGCCCTTTCCACTGCATGGGATTTTGTTGTCCGTGTGCCATACCCCACTTCCGCAACACTTAAAACACCTCTGGCTTGCAAAGGCAGAAGGGATGCAAAATAACCCAATAACCAAACAGAAAGTGACTATACCAGCCAACATTGTTAGAGTGAATCTCTTTTTAGTATTCATCTATTTCTCCTTCTTTGAGTCAAAGGTTCGCGGGTTTTTATTTTAGGCTATGCCTTTTTTACTATCACTTTGCAAAAACTTCTTTTTTGGCAAGTTTTGTTCATTAAAAACCACTAAACCCGAAATTCGAAACAATTTTAAAAGTACAAATTCAAATGTTCCAAACCTCGTTTCGGATTTCGATAGTTGAATTTCGAATTTGTCAAATAAACAAACGACAGTATTTGTTATTCAGTACGAGTAACTCTTTTTGGTTGATGCGGTTATATTGCGATAGGTATTTATTTTCGATTGTAATCACCCATGGATGTTTGTCAATGTTTTAATTTTTGATAAATCCCCACCTTTATTGAACTCACAGGAAGGATTTCTTTCATCATATTTGATTGGCAGTAATTTGAGTTCTTCCCATGGCAGGCTGTACGCTTTACGCTTGACATAAATTTCCCACAATATTAATATTATGACCAGGAATAGATTTTGCTGTATCAAATATCTACCATGAAAGAGAGTGGACAAAAACTTTCCATGCAGAAGAGCCATAATATACTTATCATTGATGATGATAAGATGATGTGTGTATCACTTAAAGGTCTCCTGGAAGAAAATGGATATCATGTGTACACCGCATCCAATGGTAACGACGCTGTTCAAATTCTGAATAAACACACCATAGATTTAATTCTATTCGATCTGAGGTTACACGATGTTCATGAGCTTTCACTCGTAAGCAAGATTAAAGAGGTTTCAGCAGATGCGATTATACTCGTTATGATCGACCAGAATAAAATCAAGGCCGTAATCAACACCTTGCGTTTGGATACGGTTGATTATATCCTGGAACCATTTGATCCGGATTATTTAAAAAAGACCATCGAAAAGGCCCTTTATAAGCAGCAATTAGAAACCAGCCTCAAAAGGACGCTGATCGAGAAAGAAATTATCAGCAATATCAATAAAACCATTGCCACCAGTTTGGATATTCGGGAAAGTTTTTCCGATATATGTGGTGAGTTAAAAAAGATTATACCTTTTGACCGGGCATGTTTGATTACTTCCAACGAACAAGGACAATGGTTTCAGGTGTTTGCACTCACGAAAAACTATAATTTCAGTGAGATTAATGAAGGTGAATGCTTTCCGATATCTGGCAGCCTCCTGGAGGAAATCATAAAAACAGGTGAGCCGGTTATCGTTAACAATACGCAAACAGGACGGTTTTGGACAGACAGGGTATTATACAAAGAGAGGATACACGCACGTCTTGGGTTTCCCCTTACCTATAAAGGAAAAGTACTCGGGGCCCTTACCTTTGGTAGTGAGAAAGCGAACAGTTTTAGTGAGCAGTGTTATTATTATCTCTGGCAGATAGCGCCGCAACTTGCCATCGCCCTTGAAAACACAAAGCTGTTTAACCGTATTAAAGCCTCAGAAGAGCGTTATAAAACGCTATTTAACCATGCAGCAGATTCCATGGTGATGATAGACCTGAATGGAAAAATTCTTACCGTAAACCAGCGTGAAGAAGAAATTATTGGCTACAAGATGGAAGAGCTTTTAGGTAAGTATATTTATGATCTCTTGCCTGGGTCATCGAAGAAGTTCGTTTCGGGGCTTCTTGCAACGGCGGTCAACAACAAAGTTCAAACAACCGAGATTGATGTCATTAGTAAAAATCAACAGGTATTAGTCATGGAATTAGATATTACGGTAGTAAAAGAAGAGGGCAATATTTTATACCTGTTGGTACACTTTCGGGATATAACCAGAAGGAAGAACCTGGAATTGGAACTAAAAGAGGAAAAGAAAAAATTGGATAATATTGTAAGTGAAATTGGGGCAGACCTTTTAGTTATTGATAAGTATAATAAAATATTGTGGGCAAACAAGCG
>JAUPKS010000380.1 GCA_030837315.1 Planctomycetota bacterium | reverse complement strand
TTGCAAAATTTCCCAACGTTTATCTGAAGTATTTTAAGGGTTTTACGCCTTAGCTGGATATCGTATTGCCTTAATTTATCTTCAAAATTCATCTCTGACTCTTGCAACGTCCCTGAAATTTCCAAACATTTTCTTCTGTTCCGATCCGTTTTCATCAAAGGCAATACTGATGATCTCTACACCTTTGTCCTTATGGTTTCTATAAAGATTGAACTTATTTAATTTCAGCGGTTCTTTTCATTGCCAAATCCTCGAAAATGAATTTACTCTGAACGTTGGGAAAGGGTTTCCCGTCGACTTCCGCATATGGATATATAAAATAGTTGAGAGGCTTAGCGTTTTGCGGTGGGTTTAAAACAATGTCACGTCCAATGGTAAACTGTACGCGATTTTCGTCATGTGCACCAAAGAAATACTCTTTCATCGCCGGATCCTTATATGCCTCCGAAGCGTCCACAGGCACCCACCCATATCCTTTCAGATAGAATTCAGCCCAGCAATGATAACCAGCAATCTCACCATGACCACGCTCCGCCGGGAGTGGAAACCCAATTGCGAATTTTGCAGGAATACCAACGGCCCGGCAAAATCCAATAAATATGGCGTGAAAATCAGTACAGTTCCCGCGCCTGACATCGCACGCATAGTTAATATCACCACGCCCCCAGCCGGTACCACTCTTATCGTACGTCATGTTGTCAATGACGTAGTCATAGATAGCACGAGCCTTCCCGATATCGGTTATTTTACCTTGAACAACCTCTTCGGCAAGTTTTTTGATGCGGTCATCAGTTGGCACAAACCGGTCAGGTTGAAGCCATCGCCTCAGCATCGGATCGGAATCGTTTTTGCCCTGAAGGCGCATCTGTTCATAATCTCGCCGGATGTATTCATGGCGCTTTACCCTGAATTTCATTTCAACTTTTAGTGAGCGTTGCTCAAGATTCACGGCAGAGAGGTAAAGGATAGAATTTCCATATTCATTGTCTTTATAAATATTCGTGGAATAAGGTGACAAAATCCGCAAGAGGGTGACTTTCTGGTTCTCTTCGTTTTTCGGATACGGCAGCCACATTGATATTTGTTTGGCATCTTCAGGGAGATCGTTAACTTCTGCTATATAGGTGAACTCAAAGGTTCGTATCTTAGAAGCATTCGTGGCCGCTGGTATCCCCAGGAAAAATATGCAAATAATTGCAAGACAAACGCCGACGCAGGCAATTCTGGTCTTCATATTAGTAAGGGTCGCCGGGATGCTCCCTCTTCGTGGGTTCAGGATATTCCTTTTCAATTATGATAGCCTTCTTCTCCCACAGGTCTTTCTTTTTATTGTAGTTCCAGGTGTAATTTTCCTTTCCATTTACTTTATGAACGACAACGCTTGTTTTATCAACCATCAAATTACTCTTGTCTGCACCCTGAACGAAAAAATCCAGGTCATACCTGTTACCGTCTTTTCCTTTGAAATCAGCGCAAACAAAAAACTCATCCACTTTTGTAGGAGTGAGCTTGTCTTTATGCACCTTCTCAAGCGTCAGATACAGCTCCTTCCCCGTACTCTTATCCAGATATTTGAAAACCCCATCCTTTGAATTATTTTGAACGTACTCCTCGGCAAATTTTGCCACAGCCTCCTTGGTAACACGGGGTTTTTGCTCTTCAACAACATACCCTCCTCTCGGATGCTCTGGATGCTCTCCCGCGAATAGAGGGGATGAAGTACTCCATGCCAACATAATCGATAAAACAGCACCTTTACTCAAACCTTTTCTCGGTATTATAGATAAATTCATGATTGGATCTCCTGTATCAAAGGATAAACGGATTCGTCGTGACAGTAGTATCTTGAGAAAATAAAACTGCCACTCGCCATAGTATTCACCGACATGAAAAAAACAAAAACATTATTTATTCCCTGCAGAACCACCCCCCCCTTTTTTGATATTGTATTGTTAGAAAACCATTCATGTATCAATTCAGAATATTGTAATAATTGCACCAGCATACCTGGAGGTATTTACCTTCTTAGGGATAATCCGGCTTCGGGTACTCAGGTTTTTCGGGTTGTTTCTTTTCTGTTTCAATGATTTTCTTTACCCAAATATCCTTCTTCTCATTGTATGTCCAGGTGTAATATTCCTTACCATTTACCTTATGGATGGAAATGTTTTTTTTATTAATGTTGAAATAACTCTTACTTTTCCCCTCCACAAAAAAGTCTAGATCGTACGTCTTACCGTCTTTCCCTTTAAAATTGACGCATACAAAATACTCATTCTTTTTTGTCTGCGCGAGTTTTTCCCGATGGATATTGTCGAGGATTAGCTCCAGCTCTTTTCTTGTATTCTTATCATAGTATTTAAAAAGACCGTCTTTCGAATTTTTCTGTATGTATTCCTCGGCAAATTTTGCCACATCCTCGAGGGTTACCATAGATTTTTCATTTTCTTTGAGGCGCACCATTTGCTCTGGGTGATCTGCGAATGCCGTATATAAAGTGTTTGTTTCCAAACTGATTAATTCGGCTCCACCATACATCATCAATGCGACCGCTACGGCGGTCAAACCCTTCCCCAGCATTTTAAATAAGTACATTGTTGGTTCTCCTTCAACGAAAAAAAAAGCCTTACTACTTAGATATTCATTCAAACATCTTCGGTAGTAAGGCTATCTTTATATTTTCCTGCCTTCGCGGGAAAATATTTTAAAGACCCTTTTACTTTGCGTCCCCTGATCGCCCAAGGTTTGCCTTTATCGGAATGTTTTCTAATATCAAACTTTCATTTATATATAATCTATAGTATTTTTATGTAGTTAATTTCAAGCAAAAAATAAAATATTTTATGGTCGCGAAACGAGCAAAACTCAAACAGGCAAAGTAGTTTGACACCTATAGCATATTATGATAATATTGTAGAATAAATTATACTGATGATAGCGTAACCATATAAACAGTTTACCCGCACGTCTCATTGCAGGAACAATACACTGGGTCAATCTCTGTGGTTTAAATTGATTCGGTGTGTTCATAGTTTTTTTTCTTATTGCGTTCACGATAAATTTATAATTACTTTAATAATTCATCAAAAATTGGAGAGAATCTGCATTGGTAAAGGAAAAACAAGTTGTCGTAGGTTCCAGGGGTAGTAAGCTTGCATTAATCCAAACAAACTGGGTTATTTCCGAGCTTAAAAGATTAAATCCCGGGTTTGAATTTAACATCGAAAAAATATCTACTAAGGGTGATAGAATTACTGACGCACCATTATCACGTTTAGGCGGAGTTGGTTTATTTACTAAGGAACTGGAAGTATCCCTCATTAAGCAAAAGATTGACATTGCTGTTCATAGCGCCAAAGATGTGCCAACTGAATTACACGATGGATTAATCATCGGTGCTACACCCCTGCGTGAAGATCCACACGATGCCCTTATTAGTAACAATAATTCCAATTTAGAAAAATTACCTGATAATGCGCGTATAGGCACAAGCAGTCTTCGTAGAAGGGCTCAGCTGCTTACCTTCAGGCCCGATTTTAAAATCTTAGACCTGCGTGGCAATTTGGATACACGACTCAAAAAACTCGAAACGGACGATCTCGATGCCATTGTTGTCGCCCATGCAGGGTTGCGAAGACTCGGTTATACAGGCCCGGTCAGCCAGATCATACCGTTTGATATTATGCTTCCGGCTGTGGGACAAGGTTCACTCTGCATTGAAATTCGTAAAGACGATGACCGAATTCATAAAATCGTTTCATGCATTAATGATGCACAGACCAAAACTGCTGTAGAAGCAGAACGAGCTCTTTTGGCAAAACTTCAGGGCGGATGTCAGGTACCCATTGGAGCATATGCACAGATACACGGAAGCGAACTACACCTTGAAGCGATTATCTGCACCATGGATGGAGATCATGCTATACGGGATAATCAAAGCGGCCCTATCAATCAGGCAGCAAAGATAGGAGATGAACTTGCACAAAGAATGCTGGAAAACGGAGGCAAGAAAATCCTCCACGAGATTCGTCAGGAATTTCAAGGACGCATTGACCATATATAATATAACATTTCCTGTATTGCCGAAAGGAATTCAATAATTAATTAAAGTATTTAAGGTGATTGTTCCGCTAATATTTTCTCATCAAAGCGAACAATTTCCTCTCCTTTAAAACAAAAAGCCCATGATGAATGTCATCATGGGCTTTTTTACTGAAAATTCAGAGTGTCTGTTATAAGAGCTTAAAATTCACTATTTCGTAAGAGTAACTTTCTCTATACGTCCTTCCCTGCGCAATCTGACTGACTCTGACTGGATTTTGGTAAGTTCCATCATCATAGGCGCTTGACCCCACCACCAGGAAACATCTTGCTGGACGTGTGCGGTACCCTTATAACCCTGAGACTTATACCAGAACCACAATCTGTTATACATATTCTCGATGTCCGACGGATTGTCCTGCTGCTGCAAGAACATACCATAAACACCAAGTATTGGCCCTACCACAGGAAACTTGCCCTTCAAAGTCTTAAAGGCATTATAAATAGGCTCACCGAGGAATGCCGGGCTAAGCTGCTTTACGATCCCATCGCTCAAAGGATAAGGATCCCTGTCGGCAGCACTGGGATGAAGATAACCATCCGCAATCAAATCCTCAACGATCTTCTGTGCCTTATCTGCAAGAGTATGTGCCTGAAACATAAATTGATCCAATGATTTCAAATAGGTATCGGCAAAACGGTCGCTATGGCACTTAGCACAAACTTCCAGCCAATAGGACCTTTTGGCAACATTTTCCTCTGAGTAGATATCGATTTTATCAGGAATAATCTTAATTCCATACGGATAATCCTTCAGAGAAGAAGTATATTCGATGTTCGTTGGTGGTATGGTACCCATACGCCAAATACCTTTCATCACGGGGTTATGGATAAAACGACCGTGCTTTTCATACATGTGACAGAACTGGCATGTTGGGGTACGATAATCCTTGCCAGGCCTTACTTCAGACAATGGCCTGTTAAAATCAAAATGGTCTTCTTCCTTATGATAGATTACACCATGTTTTGATTCGCCATAAGATTCAGCATCGGGATGGTCAGGACCCATGTGGCAGGTGATACAGGCCTCTGGCTGCCTTCCTTCAGCAGCGCTAAACTTATGCCGGGTATGACACACATCGCATTTTTCAGCACCCGAGTGACATAAGTCACAACCATGCTGTCCATATAAATAACCCCTTCGGGCTGCTTCTGCATACCAGGGCACAATGGTATTCGCCTCCCACGACTGGACATGATTGGGACGACCCACTTCTCTCTCGCGCACGAAATCATCAAACTGTGGTCTATGGCACTCACCGCAAACCTCACCGGTCGGCATCCTGATCTGATTCTTCTTCGTGTCAGCATGACAGTCAAAACAATGAACTTCATTCAACACCCTGTTTGTCCGTTTCTCAATTTCGGCAGTTCTGGCAGATAGATATGGGGTGCTCTTGGGATTTTTATGCCCAGAACTTCTCCAATCTCTTACAACGCCCGGTGTTGCCTCTTCATGACATGTTACACACAAATCCCTTCTCTCTTTTTCAATAAAGAGGGAATGATCCAGGTTTTTCATTGGTTCATAGTGCCTATTTGGCTGCCAGTACATATCCAGCATCTGTGGCTTAAAATAGTCCTTAAACGGCCCGGAACCTTCACTAAGTCCAACATTATCTTTATATACTGCCCGATACCAATCAGGCGTCCCCTCATACAAATCTGGCGGTGTCTCCTTCTTGAGTGGTTGTTCGGCAGCCCACACCACAGAAGTAAACAGCATCGCAGACAAACACAAACCTATTCCAACTTTTTTCATTTCATTCACCTCCATAGGTATTTAAAGCATATTAGATGCTATTTATTTTTGGTTTCTTCTGGTTTAATGAGCGATATCACATAATGGGTTAAGCACCATCTTTGTTCGTCAGTAAGTTCCTTGGCAAAAGACGGCATGGGAGTACCATTCAATCCTGTAGTAAACCTGAGATATACATCCCTGGATGAATTTCCACCTTTAAATTTTCCTGTGGTAAAATCAAAAGGTTTTATGGGGAACCCAAAATCATCTTCCTGTTCAGCTGCGCTGGGTCCGTCTCCACGCCCTTCAACACCATGGCACTTCCAGCATTCTAATTTTTCTTCGTAAATTTTCTTTCCTTCCGCAATGGTTTTTTCTGTTGGCCTGATTTCCAATCCGACATTAACTGGTGGGTCTGGTTTTCTGACTTCAAATGCCTCAGAAAAACTCTTAAGGACGGGAATCACCGATAAGCGTTGTTCCTCTGTCAAAATATCCCATGGAATCATGGTAGAATTTGGCACCCCATAGGAAAGGGTCCTGAAAATATCCTCATCTGTGGGAAGAGAACCGCTTGGCGTTGTTCTAAATTTATAGGCGCCTCGTGAAAAATCACGCGGTTTAGGCAGCATTGACCTTGCAAGTGGTCCATCTCCCTTACCCTCCTCGCCGTGACAGGGGCTACAATATTTTTTATAGGTATTCTTACCCAACTCTGTAACCTCCGTTGGTACATTAATCGCGCTGGCAGTCGTTGGCACTACACTCAACATCAAAGCTGCGCTTGCTACTGCTGTAGCACTCCATAAGCCAACCTTATCCAATAAGACCTTAGGTTTCATATCAGCCTATCCTCCTTTCCACTTGCGATGTTATAAACTCAACCATTTGTTTTAAACAATACACTTTTTTGCTCCTTTTCTAATTCTGTGAATAAACAAACTCTATCGATGTAGTTTCTTTAGGGTGAACCGTTACCTCCTTTTCTAAATTTCCCAACTCTTCATGCCAAACCTGGAATTTATATTTCCCTGGTGGGATATCACAAATTTCAAAATATCCATTTCTATCCGTTAGATCAAAATACGGATTATCGAGAACGACAATCCATGCGTATGCCGATTTATGCAGATCACATGTTAGCTTTATAATTTCCGGGTAATCAAATTTTTTTGATATTCTTTGCTTGTAGGTCGTGCCAAGATTAAATGGCTGATTCTTAATTGAGCTGGTATGGATATTGTGCATTCCCTCATCACCATGTAAGATATCAATGGTAGTACCTGTTAAAATTGGAATCACGTGAGGAATGAAAATATCGTTTTGCTGGTCGATAATGGGATGTATTGTTGATACCCCCTTTTTTTTGCCTTTTGTAATATCTTTAACAGAAACCGCAGCGTTTTTGAGTCCATTATTGATCTTGCTAAAGATAAGTTTCTCGGAAAGAATTTTAGAAGTATCGGATAATTCCCAGTCTCGATATAGATTCAATACCACTGCACCCAAATCACCCACATATTTAACATTGCCAATAACATTACCACCATCAACAACTTCTATCTCGGTATACTGCTGCTCCGCCGATACATTTTTTGAAAATATTACACACCAACCTAAAAACCCAAATAAAAAAATAAAAAAAAATATCTGCCTCATCACCTGAAATTCAGATAAAAAATTTGTCATTACCATCCTTTACTCTATAAAAGCGCCTAAACATAAATAACAATATGTTAATAGTAGCAATTTATCGTGGTTTTTACAACCCAATTAATACCAGTGACACGATTAACAAAAATCATTCCCATGCGTAACATAAATATAAAATACTTAAAATAGCTTCTAAGTGGTAAATTTCAGTGACACTTAAATCTTTATAAGGTTCTACACCTGTGGTATAGATTGGCATATACACAATTTCACGAATGAAATGATGCTTTCATAAATATAATTCCAGTTACCAAAAATAAGCACCATCCTTCAAAATAGATAATCTTGCTGGGCTATCCGCTTGACTTTAGTAGCACCAACATGGCTACTAGTAATGGTGTAATTTAACACCGCTAACCAGAAGATATGGTATCTACTTGAGTAAAGCGGATAGCCCCATAACCTTATTTAGTAAGGGATCGCTGCATCGGGCTGTCCGCCACTGCGAATGTCCCCTTATCAACATTCTTTCCATCGGCAAAAACGAGGTAACTATACTTCCCATAGTGAGGTATCTTGAATCCTACGCTTTTAATCGCATCCGAACTGAGACCCGCAAACAAGACAACTCCTTTTTTCATATTCTTAACACTTTTCGCTGTCACGAGAAAGGCATTACCTTTATTGCCGAATGTTACTTTATTTGCCACAAAGAATCCTTCTTCAAATGAGAAATCCTTTGATAAATTTCCGACAAACATCTTCGTAAGTTTATTTTCCGTTAGTCCTCCCATAATAAACAGACTTTTTTGAGACAACTCTGCTTCCGTCACCGCTGTATCTGCCTTCACCCCATCCTTGCCACCCGCCAATAATTCAGCAAGTTTCTTGTAGGTCTCCTGCAAAGCATCTCCTCCACCCGTCGGATAAACAATAATCTTATCATCATCCCCCATAACCAAATCTATCGTAGGTGGAATTTCTTCCTTATGGAGACGTCGAAACACATCACATTGAGGATCTATGGCAATATGCCTGGGCTGAGATTTTGTCTGGATGGATATAGGGCTCGATAGTTCCTTCACCTCCGCAATAGTATAAATAGTTTCATCATCCAATTCCAGCTGAATCGGCAAGGAGAGACGGTATGGTTTACCCTGCTGAACGATCTCCACCCTTGTCAACCAACCATCCTTGACCTTTTCCAGCCCTGTTACACCCAATTCAATAAAGGGCGCGCCCTCTCGATTAATCCATTGTTCAAAGAACCAGGATAAGTCCATCTTGCTGATATCTTCAAAAATATGCCGGATGTCTTTCCAACCTGCTTCTTGCCAAATCTTATCTTTGTAAAATCTTCTCAGTGATTGATAAAACAAATCATCTCCAACCATCCGCCTTAACATGTGGAATACCATTGCGGTCTTTCCATAGCCAATGGCCTGGGTTGCCTGATCAATTCTGCCGACAAATCTTTTTAAGGGTAAATCGTTTTCTTCGGTTACGTAATTGGTATATTTTCTGCAAATATCCCTGCGATACTCCTCGGCAGAGGCGCTGTCTTTGAGCTCTTTATAATAATAGTCCGCCATATAGGCTGTTAAACCCTCACACCAATTCCCCTGAGACTCATCCACAAAGACCGAGTTACCCCACCAATTGTGTAAAATCTCATGACCCAGAGAAGTGTCTACAATAAATGGCATTTTTATGACGGTATTTCCGAGTAGGGTAAACGAAGGCATACCATAACCCGTTTGGAAGAAATTTTCCACAATGGCAAATTTTCTGTATGGATAGTCCCCCAGGAGTTTTTGGTACATGTCCAAATAGCGTGTGGTGGCATTTACGTACGTTTCCACCAGGCCTTGTTCTTCGGGGAAAAAATAAGCGTAAATATCGATACCCTTATGATTGATGCTTGTCACTTTATATTTCCCGGCCACAAGGTCACATCCCTCTGACACATTTTTTTCTTCCCATGTGGTATGTGTCTTGCTTTCAACCGATTTTCTGCTTATCAGCGTACCCTGCGTTACGGCCTCATATCCTTCTGGCGTAATCACAATCACCGAAAAAGTTGCCAGAGAACCAGGAATATCCGGATACCAAGTGCATGCGGGACTCAGGTAAACCCCGGCCTCATCAATAATACCGGTCGTTTTGCCAACGTCCTCCAATTCTAACGAGGCTGGCCTTTCTAAAAGACATCCTTCGTATGCAATATCCAGCACTACGCTGTCTGCTTGCCTCAAATCCTGGGGTATCGTAATTTCCATGCACTGTACATTCCCGGAAATACCATTTTGGATAAGGCCGTCAATAGCAAAACCCCTGGTTCGTACCTTAAAATCTAATTTTCTGCCTAATGAACCAATGGATAGGATTTGAAATGCCTCGTTGATAAGACACGAAATCTTGTCCTTATCCACACATTGCACTCGCATATGGTCAACGGCCTTCAGCTTGTGCTCTTTCAAATACAACTCGATCTCCAGATCATGGCTCACAATCTTGCTTTTACTAACCTCGTTAGCATACAGGATAGGTGCAGTTGTGATTGTTAAAATACATAATAAAGGCAGTATATACCTTGCAGACCTCATAATAAACATACGAATACTCCATTTAAGTTGATTGTATAGGAATTTTCATTTTATTTATGCAGATCAAGAGATAGTGGATATAAAAATCCCCCTTAATAAAGCGTATCATATTCCATATTTTTAACTGAATACAAGGGGCGTATTATGGTAAAGTCTCCGCATGATAGTATGCGGAAAGGAATTTACGACCGAAGCGATAAGTTAGATACAGGATATCATAGCAGAAAATCAATGCATATCAAGAGGACAATTATCCCGACAGGTATGTGAAAGGCTCAACTGGCGAAGCGCAAATGGCAAATTGAAAGAGATGATTTGTCGGGTAGCGTTCCTGAGAATGCAAAGACACAGGGTTATCAATTTGCCACCAGCACACGAGAGACGGTGGTTGAATTATTCCAAGAGGTGTGAGGACAAACACCCTTCAGAGAGTAAGGCATAGGCGGGGAATTTGGAGAGTGGAGCGATAGATGGAAGGTGTGCCTTGAAGTTGGGATACCTGAGTGGTTGAAAATACCATTTCTGCGGACTTAACCCACGTAGAAAAGTTTGTACCTATGCACATACAACGGAGCAATCCGTATGGACAGAAAGACAGGATATCATCGTGAGGTGAGGAGCCCGTCCTGAGCCTTCGAAGGAACGGAGTGACGAGGTGCAAATGACATTTTGGGGTGTATGAGTATGGCATGTTATTCGTGCCAACTTCCCTTTCTCAGTGAAGCACTGACAATGTCCTTTGTCGGACAATCATTACGTTATCCCTTACCATAGATGAAGAAGGATTTCCCAAGCAGAGCAAGGTATGGGAGGGCAATGTGTCGGAGCCTGATACCCTGAAAGATATTTTATTGGGATTGAAAAAAGAAGACGGCCTGTTTTCAAGTGAGAGAACGATTGTTATGGATGCCGGGATTGCGACAGAAGACAACATTGCATTGATCAGGA
>JAUPKS010000379.1 GCA_030837315.1 Planctomycetota bacterium | reverse complement strand
GTGGACGTGAAAAGTGAGGGTTGATCCGGTAACCGTACTTCGGCCGGTGTACAGGAACATAGCAAGCCATAAAATAAGAAAAAAGAATAGGAGTGCAGGATTCCAGAGTGATAATAATCCAATGGTTACATCAGGCTGCGCAATCGATGCGGACGGTAAAAAGGATACTATGCCTAATGAATAGATAATCGAAACAATCGCCATAATCTGGTATGCAGAAATCCTCCCACCTCCCCGGTAATCAGCCCTGAACATTTCAGATAGCGACCTCCATAGCTGGGTTACTGTCATAGTCAAGACAAAGGCGGTGATATAATATGACTTCAAGAAGAAGAGTATGCCAACGATACCGGTCGTGATATACAATACCGCTGTGATTGCCTGAATCGGTATGACCTTCACACCATTCAATCCACCCTCATAAGCAATCTTCTTAGTCTCTCCGGAAAACATAAAGTGATTATTCCGGAAAAACCTTTGCATGAGAGAATGGCTACGAGAGAGGGGTTTCCCATAGCAACAGCCAAAACTAATACATGCCAGACGTCCCATTCCTTCTCCAAATGAATATGCTATTGTAAATGCAGCAAGGACAGGAATACATGGGATATGATAATCAAGACATGTACCCAGGGTTGTATTCGCAAACCATATTGTCCATGGAGCGATCAGGACTCCGACAAAAGAAGCGCCCCCAATGGTAAAGGTGTGGAGCTTTTTCTCAATTACCCTGGCCATAAGCCTCGATGCCGGAATGCAATTTAGTAACAGAATTACTACCATGGTCAATGTCCCTTTCAAAGGAATCCCGATGGCACCCATAAGGATAAACAAGATCTCTATGGCTATAACGTAAGCGCTGGCAGTCAATAAGCCATAATAGGTCAAATTAATGCCCTTCCAACTGCCGGATGCATCCCTTGAAACCGGAAGGGAGGCAATAATTTGCCAGCCTTCACCCGGTAAAGTTTTAAATCCCCACCAAAAAAACACTGCGAAGATAACCATAAGTGTTACAAGAAATAACTCATTCCCCATAAAAATTCCTCCCATTTTTATAAAATCCAATTTCTTTTATTTGTTATCAATAGCCTGTGCAAGAAAAGAACGTGCTTTAAGATCGGTCTCCACGAGTGGTATTCCGAATCCCTTCGAAAAACGGCTCTCAACACCCTGGCGGGACATGTTCCGAATTAAGTCTTCGGCAAACCTTATCCGTCCTTTTTGGAAAATCAGTACATTGGTACTGCTCCCGGGACGGTACAGGCTTTTGGGAAATCCCTTTTCCAGAAACATTCCGGGGCAGACCTTCTGAGGAGAATCATACCTCTCCTCACTGTAGCATTGAACAATTTTACCAATCATCAGTGCCACAATTTCGATCATGGCCACCAGTCCTGCTTTTGACCCTCCGGGAACGTCCGTGTCTATGACGGTAACAAATCTTTTATTTTTTGAATAGGGGGTTACAACAGTCACTACAGCTCCGGGATTACAGGCGTGGTAATCGCCATCTATCTCGTAAAAGTCAACAACCTTTCCGGCCACCGGCGTGTGGTTGTAGTGATACTTCTCCGGTGTCAGTCGAAACACGGCAAAATTTCCCTGAAAAAAAGCATGAAGCCATTCCCTCTTACCACACCCCAAAAGTTCATCGTAGGTAAAAAATTTATCCTTAAGGAACAGGCTGGATGTCTCGCAAAACGAGCCAGGAATAACCCGTGAATCCGACGGGGAAACGATTGCGCAGGGATCGTCTGGCATTGGGCGGCATTCCCAAAATCGTATTTTTCTTTCGAATACTTTTTTAGTTGTGTTCAATCTGGCAGGGCCGTCCACACACTCATCCAGATTGATATTGAATGACTGAAGATGCCCTTTTCCCCATGACACCTTTGCGCCAAGAATGGTTTCGTAGTTGATGTATCCAAGCAGACTTGATCCCCAGGCGCTGACAACCGCCCTGAAAAGAACTGGGGCATTCTCTCTGGCGCTGGAATAGAGAAACTTGACGGCCGTATCTGCACAGAGGTGTTCCGTGCAAACTTTACCACTATCCCGTTCGATATATTGATGTTGGATTGCAAACATCCCTTGTCGCTTTCTCCATAAGTACCTGAGACTGTTTAGCGTCATAATCTATAGAAATCAGCATGAGATGGATGAGTCTCCTTAAATCATCTTCGGTTGCCCGCTCTTCCAGCACATCGTTCCTGATAGCAGGAAGAAACTTCCACAGGTTTCTATCCTCCAGTACACCATGAACCGCTTCCTTACGGTCATCGCTACCGAAATTATTACCGTCGGTACACAATGAAGAGAAATCCTCTTCCAGTATTCGGAAAGACTCTGCCACATGGAGTTTTCTTAGTCTATCCCGATAATACCTCTCCGCAGCCTGGTTAAACTCGTCGGCCATGAGATTCATGGGAGAATGGACATTCAATCCATCAAGGATCTCACGGTTTAACTTACCAGCAACGGAGTGGCTGTCAGGATTGTCAAGCCTCTGCGATAAATCTTCCATAGTTTCTTTCATATGGAACATCTCGATCAAGTCAGCGGCATCCGCCTGAAGGATTTTTACTAACGCCTTGCAGTACTCCACATTGTATATTCGTAAATAGCCTGGGTATCTGCGGCTTTGACGTACCCTTTCTACCTGCCCAATAATCTTTCTAAGAAACAAGTTGTCGGTGTCTTTACGAACATAAAACGTTGGAATACCGATGGCTGCCCCGAAGAAGATCTGCCTGCGCTCGCTTTCTATTGTGGGGTCATCTGGTATATGTGCGTGGGTAAGTTTGCCTTCCGCCATATATTTAAATGCCAGCGCATTTAAGAGTGTTTGTACATCTGTTGCCCTGCCCATATCACCCTCCAGACTCGAAAAAAGGCTGTAATAACGCCCTTCAAACCCGGAAAAACCCATAGTATCGAATTCTCTCAGTCTGTACAGCAGATACAACGACATTCTGGTATCGAATACCCCAAGATCGGCAAGGTCTTTTTTGAGTCTCGCACCATTACCAACGGTCCCATTCAATACCGGACTCTGGTCTGTACTCATCAAGGCCACAAAGTAATCAATAAGACGAAAATCAGGAACAAAGTCCCCTTTCAATTGAAAAACCGTACGAATAATCCTATCGAGCCATACTGGTCCGAATGGAGTAATCGGCCTGCCGAGAAATTTCAGATGGGCTTTTTTCTTCCATCTGCGCCAAATCATCCGCAAATGCGTGTAATCGAGTTCGTGCGGGAGAAATCCTAATGCCTTCTCTGGTTGAAAATCAGTGAAGTCTAAACGATAGGGAGCAGCGCTGTAAGTCCCCACAAAGAGTGGCAGGAAATGTTCAACCATCTTGATGACAAGATCTCCAAGATACTTTTCGTGTGTTGTGGTAAACCCTGAAGAACTTTCCCGAAGATAGGTGGATAATTTCTCACTGCCAAGGCTTATGTGTGTACCGTTGTTTGCAAGGCTTATATTCGAAGTATTGGGTAATACCACAAGGTTATTGGTAATAATATCTGCCTCGCGCAACTTTGCTATAGCGTTTAGCTGGCTGCGACTTAAGACCTGATGGCACAGATGCATATAGTTGTATTTGGCTTCTCCAATATCCCAGCCAGAGAGACAGGGGTTTATAAAAAGTTCCCTGTAAAAAGAGTCTGAAATAACCTCATTGAGCTTTTTCTGCCGAATGGGAGGATGG
>JAUPKS010000378.1 GCA_030837315.1 Planctomycetota bacterium | reverse complement strand
TTGGATTCTGCTTGTTTTTTCATAGAACGGATTCTATCTTTAATAAATTTATTTGTCAAAGAAAACGTAACAATTTAGTTTTTTGAAAAAGTTCAATAATACCGCTGTTTGTCGCCTATTAACGCCAGCTTTTGGGAGTCGCCGGGATCGGAGTCTTTTGATCATATATGCGACTACCTATCGACAACAAACCCCAACTCCTCCACAGCCTCAATTTCGTCTTTGCTAAAAATAGATAAGTCATAGTTTTTATAACGTCCGTAGGATTCGGGAAGTCTGGGCAAC
This sequence comes from Planctomycetota bacterium, assembly GCA_030837315.1. GTDB lineage: Bacteria > Planctomycetota > Brocadiia > Brocadiales > Brocadiaceae > Brocadia. Next base: position 3,712 of record JAUPKS010000378.1, on the reverse strand, counting down.
CTCTGCAATTCATCCATCTTTACACCCCTGGTATCAAGCCCAAGAAAATCTATTAATAATTCTATTTCACGCGCTGGATTCATGCATAACTTATCAAAATTAATGACGAGAAACCTATCCTTTAAGAGTTTCTGGCCAAGGGTAATTGCCCTCTTATTTGCCTCATGCCAATACTTAAGCGATCGCCTGGGAAGAGGAATCGTTACATCATGTGCGGCAATTCCAAACATTGTCCCCCAGTTGAATAACTGGGACTGATTGTTACTGTATGCCATATCGATGCCATGTCGTATAAGATGTATATACTTAAAATTTTGAAAATATTTATTTAAATATTCAATATAAATATGGGTATTGGGTTCTTTCCAACCCCAACCGATGTAATTAGCATGGTCACTTATTTTTGAGCGGAACATGGTTATGCCTCTCTTTATTGGCCACAAACCACGACCCGCACCCAAATAGTCGTGCCCATTGAACATCATTTCAACAACGGCGCCTATGATAAAACTCAATTCTTCGTAGCGGAACTTTACATCAGCAGTCATGGCTTTTTCAAATAGGGTGAGACCTTTGAAAATTTGCGATTCTTTTCTTACTGAATTTTTTAAAAACCAACGAGGCCTCTTAAACAAAAGGGTAAACCACAAATTATCACAAGCGGAGTTATGGTCTTTTCCCAGATAAAAGCCGAGTTGTATTAAAATTTCGGCGACAACCCTTGTGCCGCTCCCTCCAACTCCACCAATCGCAATCGGGCCTGACCAGCTTGATTTATTATTATGAAATTTTCGTTGATACATGTGTGTCTTGATGAAACAACATTCACAGGAACTATTTTATGGCGTACTACCGTTTTCCGTATCGCCTGGCGTATCTCCTCGCTGGTCTTTACTCCAGCGAGTCAAATCACGCCCCAACAGCTCGCTCAAACTTTTTACATCCTGGGAAAACTCTTCTTGCAAGCGCTTCCGCAGTTCGGGAGACATAGGCTGCCGGGAAATATATTGTGTGTTTAATTTTCTAAGCCTGTTAAGTAATGCTTCTCGTATTGATCGAGGCAAGAGCAACCTGCCAATCATACGCATTGCCGAAGAAGGTGTTATTAAGAAGCGCTGAAGAGCTTTGCTGCGTATACGCTTGTTTGGATTAATAATTTTGAACGTTGGCTGGAAACTTGTATCAACGTTAAGAAACCTAAGCGTCTCGCGGTATACTTTTGTGGTATCCCTTTTAAGGTCATCATAAATTATTACATGAACATTACTCCTGCCAAAGGTATCAAAATATCTCTTTACCTGTTCTGTGAATTTCACAACTTCATGGTGGAGGAGTTTCTTCTCGATTCGTATGTGCTTAGGAATCAGCTCGCCATTCCTTCTTTTCTCTTCTGCAGCAAGAGATGCTTCAAAATCCAAAATATCCTCATCGCCATTATAAACAAGTTGAGAATAACGCGAATAGAGAAGATCTACAGGGTTCCTTAGCATGATAATGATTTTGGCGTCAGGACGGAATAACTTTATGTTTAATGGCGCATTCTTTGAGAACAAATAGTAAACCGAAGCTTCCCCCGCAACCTTCTTCTCACCCGCCCCCGCAAAGAGAGAGAGGTATTTTTCTCTGCCAAGAAAGGGATCATCCGGTTTTAATAAATCGTCAGCAAAATGATGGCTTTCTTTAAAAGACGGCATAAAGATGTCAGGATGTTGTCTCAGATATTCTTGCATTGCGGTAGTGCCGCACTTTGGAGCACCTACGATAAAGAACACCGGTTTTATCATCATTTTCTCCGTAGCTTAACTATCCCTAGTGCTGTGGAATGGATTCCAATCGCTTTATATACCAATACGGCCAACAAAATATTCCAGATAATCATACTGCTTGCCGTAGCAGTTGCAGCTCCTGTCATACTCCATTTAGGTATTAACATGGCATTCAGAATAATATTCAACACCGCGCTGATTCCCATCCCAATGGCTGCGTTACGCTCGTGTCTGGTCATAACGAGCAATAGACCTACGGAGCCCATGGCGGCATTAACAAGCTGGCCCACGGATAAAATTGCAAGAGTTGTTCTGCCTTGTGTGAAGGCCTCTCCAAAAAGGAGCAGAAACCAGTGACCAAATATTATAAGGACTAGAGACATGGGCAGAGAAAATAGCAGAATTATACGCGTACTCTTTGTAACGACGTCCTGCAATTTCTTCATGTCTCCCGCAGCATAGAGACTTGCTACGGTGGGTGCAAGCGAAGTATTGACAGCCAGCAAAATAAAGGTAATAAATTCAGCCCCGCGATTGGCTACTGAATAAATACCCGCCTCTTTTGGTCCCTTTATCGCTCCGAGCATAATTATATCCATCCTGGCATTGATTATCTGTATACCCGCGAGTAACATCAAGGGTAAAGCGCTCTGTATCCATTCTCGTATTTTATAGGAAGGATATGTTTTTCTGATAGGTGGAGGAAGGGTTTTGAGCAATACCATTGCCCCGACAATGAAGGTAATTCCTGTGGCCGCAATGTTTATTCCCAATATCCAGGGTGCAGTTAAACCTCTTCCAAAAAACATGTATGCAGCGCCAATAAAACAGATAAAAAGAATGGGCTGGATGAGCATTTCCGGCAATTGTCCGGCTATTACCCGGTTAAAACCCCTCAATACTGCCTGTCTCACTCTAATGAGTGTAATCAAGGGGAGAGAGACCAAGGCGACCCAGAAGGAAACTAACATCAAAGAATCTTGATGACTTACAAAGACACAACTTATTAAAGCGGCCAATAATGCCAGCCCTGCTGAAACTATTAATACCATCTGATTTGCCCACCGAAGGAGACCTTTCATCAAGCACCATTCAGATTTGGTTTCATATATGGCAACTTCACGAACAAGCAATCTGTCCAGTCCCAATGCACCAGGAACTGCAAGCAATCCTACCCAGGTCATGGCATAGGCGTAAGCACCGTAACCAGTCGTGCCCAGCAACCGGGCAAGCAATAATCCTATAATAAACGACAACCCGGTAGAAACAATTTTGAGCCCAAAAGTACCTGATGCACCCCTGGCAAGGCTACCTTTCATACCGACAAATTTAAAAAGAATTTGACATAAGGATTTTATAGAGCGGTTTACCGTGGCAGAAGTATTCATAATCTGAATCTGGAAGATACAGCAATTTATTGTTTTAAATAATAAACGTTTATTTATCTAAACGTTCTCTATTTAAAACATTTCTGAGTAAAATATCAACACAAAAATCACTGCACACCGAGAACCCAATTGTCACGGCGGATGTTGTGAAATACTTGATTGGCAGAGTGTAAACGGGTTCCCCTTTTGGGAAACTTCTAATATGCAAACGTGAATTCTGCCAGAGAAAATACCATATCAGAAGGGGGTTGTTAAACAATTGCTCAATATATTTTTATTTTTCTTTGCTTTATTACACAATGTTTGATATTATCTCGCTATGTTGTCTGGTTGTATGTTAAAGTCGTATTCTATAGTGGCGTTATAGTAAGGCTACAAGGTTTACAACCTAGTAGCTTTTTTTGTTTTTATATTTTTTTTATGTGAGAGGGGGTGATTCAAGAATGGCAAATGGAACCGTGAAGTGGTTCAATGACAAGAAGGGATTTGGTTTTATCTCCCAGGATAACGGGCAAGATGTTTTTGTACATCAAACCTCAATCCAGGGTGAGGGGTTTA
>JAUPKS010000377.1 GCA_030837315.1 Planctomycetota bacterium | reverse complement strand
GAAACGTGAGTATCCAAACTATAAGGCTTCATTGATTCTATTTGCATGATTCGGCCATCTGCCTTAATAAAGGCTATAGAAAGAGGAATGCGCGTATCCTTCATCCAAAAAGACAGCTGTTTCTCTTTAGGAAAAATAAAGAGCATCCCTTCATTACCTTCCAATGTATCACGATACATCAAACCTAAAATTTGCTCTTCGGGCGTAATTGCCACCTCAACTTCCAACTCGATTTCAGCCACGCTTATTGGTAATACTTTATTTCTTTTTACCTCACCAAGGCAAATCCGCAAGTTATGATTATATATTACCCACGCACAAATGAAAAGCACTATAAGAAAAAAACACTTCCGTCCCTTACCCACGACCATATCACCCTTCTCTATAAAAGTTATAGCCAGTAAATATTTTACGAACCCTAAAACTAATGTCAACCTATTTCTAACCTTGACTTACTCAAAGCAACTGGATATAGTTCTGATCATGCGGTTAGACAAACTACCTTGCGAAGTCTTTAATGCCGTACATAAACACCTTCTTATTAAACCTCACGATTCAATCATTGTTGCGGTATCCGGCGGGCCTGATTCCGTTGCCCTTATAAAAATCCTCGATTCCATTAACTCAAGCAAGAACCTTCGCCTTAGCTTATTTATAGCTCATCTAAACCATCAGCTTCGGGGAAAATCCTCGGAAGAGGATGCACAATTTGTCCAAAATTTATCGGAAGACCTCTCTCTGCCCTTTCTTCTGAAAAGTGTAGACATTCAAAAGATTGCAGACCAAACGAAACGTTCGATTGAAGAAACAGCCCGCAGAGAAAGATACAAATTCTTTATGGAATCAGCACAAAAACATAACACCTCTGCCGTAGCAATTGGACACACGGCAGATGATAACACGGAGACCATTCTTCATCGCATACTCAGGGGAACGGGTACATTAGGCCTTGGAGGGATACCCATAAAACGTCCATTAGTCAGCGGTTCCGCAATACAACTTATCCGCCCGCTTCTCTTCACCTGGAGAAAAGAAATTATCGAATACCTGAGAGAAAAACAATTTACTTACAGAACAGATGCCTCCAATTACGAGCCGATATACCTCCGGAATAAGATACGACTCGAATTAATCCCGTTGCTGGAAAACCAATACAACCCTAATATCAAAAACTTGCTCATACAGCTATGCCAAATCCTCAATATAAATAATGAGTATTTGATCTCAGAAGCAAAAAATATATTAAAGGCCTCCACAAGAGAAGAAAGGGAAGGCTCGTATAGTATTGATACTTATACTTTAACAAAACAGCCGAAGATATTGCAATATTTCGCATTAAGAGAGATATTAAATATCCTGCAGATACCATTAAGCGAAATTACCTATAAGCATTATACAAAGATACTTAATGAAATAACCAGGAAAGGAAAGGGCCGGTACTTCCAATTGCCCGAGAAACTTTCGTTGTGGCATGAGCACGGAATGCTTCATTTTCAAAAAGACCTTCTCCGTAAACCATGCATACCATTATCTGAAACCCCTATCCAAATACCAGGAACTACACCTGTTTATCCTTTGGGACAATTAGTATGTGAAATCTTTGACATGCAAAACTTTTCCTTGGAAACATACAAAAAAAGCAAGACAAAAAACGAAGAACTCTTCGATATGCAAAGTATCGATATGCCCGTCACGGTAAGGGGACGGAAGGCGGGAGACAAAATATCTCCCCTCGGTACCAACGGCCATAAAAAACTAAAAGACATCTTTATTGATAAAAAAATCTCTGTAAAAGAACGCGATGCTATCCCTATTGTCGTAATGAAAAATCAACCAATCTGGGCTATAGGAATATGTATTGATAATAAGGTAAAGGTGACCACCAATACCAGGAAACTCTTAAAACTAACCTTTTATAGGAATTAAAAATTCGAAATTCCTTGCTCGATATTCGTTATTCAATACACGGTTACATTGATCCATCATTTTAAGTTAGCGCTCACGACCTTCACCTCCCCCCCAAAGCGGAGGAAATTTTGAGGAATAGTATGATAATAGTATTAAAAAAAGATGTTTGTCACAATCTTTCTACATCCCTCGAAAAGGAATGGCTGGAAACTAACGGTATTGGAGGGTATGCCTCGTCTACGATACTTGGATCCAATACCAGGCGGTATCATGGACTTCTCATGGCTGCCACAAAACCACCATTAGGTCGCGCCTTGCTACTCTCGAAGCTTGAAGAGTTCCTCTGCCTTGAAGGAAAAGAAACCCCTCTTTCTACCAATATCTATCCGAACGCCATCTATCCGGAAGGATATAAAAATCTTGTCCAGTTCAGCCTGAATCCTTTTCCTGCCTTCGATTATTCTATGAACGGACTAAACATCAAAAAAACGGTGTTCATGGTTTATGGGGAAAACACTACCGTAATTTTGTATCAGGTACAGAAGACCAGCCCGGTCATCAATACAGCATATTTGAAGGTAAGGGTTATGGTTGCATTTCGTGACTATCACAGCGTTACCAACGAGAATCCTTCTTTGAAAGCCGATTGTAAAATCTTGACCAATGGGATGTGCATACAACCTTACGACACGCTCCCACCCATGTACCTTTTTCATAATGCTCACTCAATAGACAACGCTTCCTTTTGGTATAAAAATATGGAGTATCCGAAAGAGATCGAACGTGGTCTGGGGGCTCACGAAGACCATTTCAGTCCCTTTGCCTTGCACTTTGATTTGAACAAAGGGACGGATTTCTTTATTGTGGCATCTACAAAGGAATACGACAAAGTAGATATTTTTAAGTTATTAAACACGGAAACCTCTCGCAGAAAAGATACCTGCATAGCGCAACACAGACATAATCAAACCATCCCCCTTATTCCCACCCCTTCGCAAGGTTTGAATGAAGGGGAGGGGAAAAAACTCGCCGAATTGGTTGAATCCCTTTTGGCTGCATCAGATAGCTTTATCGTAAAACGGGAAGATGACAAAAAGAGCATCATTGCCGGATATCACTGGTTTGGGGATTGGGGCCGGGATACGATGATCTCACTGCCCGGACTTACCCTTGTACAAGGCAGATTTGAAGATGCGCGGAAGATATTACTTTCCTATGCCCAGTTTCTAGACAAGGGGATGATACCGAACCGGTTCCCTGATTATGGTGAGAATCCGGAGTATAATACCGTTGATGCATCATTATGGTACATCCATGCGGTATACCAGTACGTGCGATTTGCAAAGGATTTGAAAACTATTCAGAAAGATTTATATGGTGTTTTAAGAGAGATTGTTGCGTACTATGAGAAGGGAACACGATATAACATACATATGGAAGCCGATGGCTTGATTTACGCGGGAGTTGAGGGGGTACAACTGACATGGATGGACGCAAAGATTGGTGACTGGGTTGTAACGCCACGAAAAGGGAAAGCAGTAGAAATCAATGCCCTGTGGTATAATGCCCTGAAGATAATGTCGTTCCTTGCGCGTGAAATGAATTTACATGGAGAAAGCACAAGGTATGATAATTTAGCCCGAAAAGTATGTAAATCATTTCACGATGTCTTTTGGTATGATGAGGGGCAATATCTCTACGACTCTATTGATGGTGAAATAAGGAATAGCGCCATTCGCCCGAACCAGATATTTGCGGTAAGTTTGCCTTATCCCATGCTATCAAAGGCGCAGCAGAGAAGGGTTGTTGATGTTGTGAAAGAGCATCTGTTAACGCCACGTGGTTTACGAAGTTTATCCCCGAAAGACAAAGACTATAGTGGCCGTTATTGTGGAAATCCATATGAAAGAGACAGGGCATACCACCAGGGCACGGTGTGGGCATGGTTGATAGGCCCGTACATTTCTGCCTTTGCTAAGGCTTATGCAGGAGAGAAGGATACCATAAAATATATAAAAAGACTCCTTTTGACATTTCACGAACATGTATTTGAGGCTGGATTAGGGACTATTTCCGAAATATTTGACGGCGATTCTCCTCATATTCCCCGCGGTTGCATCTCCCAGGCATGGAGCGTTGGCGAGATATTGCGGGCTTATTTTGAGCATGTGCACGGGTTAGAGAATGATTAGGGCGCGATGTTTATTATCACCGATATCTTTAAAATTTATAGTATTTTGTAAAAACTTTATGAGAAAATAGGATACAATGAAAAATATACGCACATGGTTAAAAAACCATACCCAGGAAAAAAGACCAATCACATGGCATACGCTTGGTCTTGCAACTCTCTTCATTGTTATGTGGAGTGCTCCGTCTTTTTTCCCTGGTTATGCTTCAGCTGGTCCCAAAAATAAACAAAAGGCTGTATCAAGCATTGAAGAATTCCACAAAGAACTGTCGAAGAATCTAAACCAGTTAACTGAAACACTCACGGCGCTGAACCAGATTGCAAAAACCGGAGAAGGAGACCTTTGCAAGCCTTATAAAAATTTTGTAAAACAACTAAACCGCACAACAGATAACTCACGCAGTATGAGCAAACATGCAGAAGATATGGCTATAAAAGGGAGAGAATATTTCGATACCTGGGAGAAAGAGTTATCAAACATCATAAATTCAGAATTACGCGCAAAGGGAGAGGAACGGCGCGGGGAATTAAGCAAGACCTTTAACCATATTACAAGCCTGGCACAAGAAGTCCAGATTACGTATCAACCTTTCATCATTGATCTGACAGATATAAAAACAGCGCTTGGCAATGATCTTACCACAACGGGGATTGTATCACTAAATCCCTATATTACAAAGGCAAACAAAAACGCAAAAATAGTCATGGTAAAACTTCAAGAACTAGCCGACGAGGTTGATCGTGTCACGAATGCCTTATCATCCAGAGTGGGATTATGATACGGCTTTTTACTTGTAATGTTTTTTTACTGCCCATATGGAACCACCTTTTCTGTGCGCCTCCCCAGAAAAAAGGTGATTATCATCTTTTCGTCTTAGTTCCCTACCACATTTATAAAATCCGGATCGTCTTTGATTTTCGAAAAATCGGGGTTCGTTCTTGCTATCCGCTTAAAACTCTGATTCAGTTCAATAGCTTTCTTTAACGAAGATAAAGCGCCTTCCTTATTTGAAAGCAATGCCTCTGCGCAGGCCTTATTGAACCATGCTATATCTAAATCGGGTTTTATTGTCAATGCCTTGTTGTAAGTCTCAATTGCTTCGAGGTGATTTCCCATGGTGTCCTGCAAGAGGCCTTTATTGTTGAATGCTATAACAAAATCCGGTTTGATCTGAATTGCCTTGTCGTATGCATCGAGCGCCTCCTGATGTTTCCCTATTTCTTCAAACACGTAGCCTTTATAATTCCAGGCCTCGTGTACATTGCCACTCAATGTTGTTGCCTTGCTAAAGGCATCCAGGGCTTCCTGGTGTTCGTTTAATTCCTGAAGAGCAAGTCCTTTATTTATCCACAAACTAAATACATCTGCTTTTATGCCGATTGCCTTGCCAAACGCCTTAACAGCTTCCTGGTAATTCTGGAGCTGTACCAACGCAAGACCTTTGTTGCTGAGGGCTTCGTATTTAATCTTTGCCAAACGCGGTATACCCGCAGCTTCGCCATCGGTAATTATCTGGGCTACTTTATCAAAAGACTTTACTGCCTCCGCAAACTTTCCCAATCGCAAGAGGGCCCATCCTTTGTTATTCCAAACCTGAGGATAATCCGGCCTTAGCTCTATAGCTCTATCAAAGGCCTTTATAGCTTCTTCATTTCTTCCCAGGAGAAACAGTTCTCCGCCTTTATTCGTCATGGTTTCGTAAGAATCAGGCTGTATCTGGAGTGCCTTTTCATAAGTCACAACTGCCTCCGCATGCTTTCCAAGACGTGACATGGCAAGCCCCTTATTCGTCCATGCCCCATAAGAATCCGGCTGAATCTCAATCGTCTTTTCGTATGCCACAAGGGCCTCCTCGTATCGACCCAAAGCGTCTAGCGCAAGCCCTTTCCCATTCCAGGCGGCATACGAATCGGGTTTCAGTTCAATGGCCTTATTGAAGGCGTTCACGGCCTCCTCATGCTTCCCAAGATCAGCAAGAGTAAATCCCTTATCTGCCCACGAAGCATGTTCTGTGGGTTTTATCTCAATGGCTTTGTCATAGGCATGAATAGCCTCCTGGTATCTGCGTAACCGCACAAAACAATTCCCTTTGTTAATCCATGCCTCATAATATGCGGGATTAATCGCAATAGCCTTGTCATATGCCTCTAATGCCTCATTTCGACTCGCAGGAATCCTTGCCAGGGCCAAGCCTTTATTATTCCACGCCTCATACGCATCGGGTTTTATCTGGATAACACGGTCGTAGGTTTTCGTTGCGGCATCGATATCCCCCAGATGGTCTAAGACATTCCCTTTATTGTACAAGGCTTCAATATAATCAGGTTTGATCTCCAGTGCCTTATCAAAGGCACGAACAGCCTCGTCATATTTACCTGCATGATCCAGGGCTCTCCCCTTCATATACCATGCTTCGTAGTAATCCGGCTTGTATTGAATTGCCTTTTCAAACGATTCCACAGACTCCGCATATTTGCCCAAGTAATCAAGCACAACTGCCTTATTATACCAGGCCT
>JAUPKS010000376.1 GCA_030837315.1 Planctomycetota bacterium | reverse complement strand
TGTGGGACAATGCTGATGCAACCAAACTTCTGACTGCGATCACCTTTGCCGGCCTGGGTGGATTCTGGATTCTTTTTTACTCATACTGGATGCGAGACAAAGGCAATGCCATGGCAGTACATATGGGTCGTATTACCGGGCCAATCACAGGTAAGCCGGAGACCGTTACGAGCGATGGAAACTTACCTGAATGCTCTGCCGAAAATTCTGGAAGATGGAATCGCTGGCGACGTTATCTCATTATTGACACACTCATTGGCGTCTCCGGAAATCTGTTTACCACCCTCATGACCTGTTTGCTAGCTTATGCCTTGCTCTTCCCTAAGGGACTTCTGCCCGGGGAATATGAATTAGCGGTTGTGCAGAGTAGTTTTTTCGAAGTGAGCTGGGGCTATGTTGGGAGATCCTTGTTTCTTATCGTAGCTGCGGCCTTTCTGACTGACACATGGCTGGCCACTGCGGACGCTGTAAGCCGTATGCAGGCAGACATTGTACATGTCCTTTTCCCCCGCAGCCGCCGTTTTGAATTGCGCCATTGGTATTATTTCTTTTTGGGATTACTGACGGTGATTACCTCTTTGACCATGCTGCTTGACGCACCCGGCCCGCTGATCATGATCAGCGCACTCATCGGTTTTGTCGGAACAGTAATATTCCCTGTTGCCCTGTATCTCCTGAATTACCGGACTCTGTCACCGCATCTGCCATCCTGGGCTCGTCCAGGAAAAGGATCTCAGTGTCTCCTGGCCATCTCTTTCCTAACCTATCTGGCGCTTGCCATTGCATATCTCTGGGTGACGTTATTTGTAAATTAAATTATTTTTCGATAACGTATAAATATTGAAAGTATTTGACAAGTATACCTATAATTTGTTACAGATGTATTTTATCATTTTATTCCCAAAAAGCTGCAAATCTCCATAAAACATCAAAATAAGGAATAGAGAAAGAATGTTGAGAAAATTTTGCGTTGCTGTAATTATTATACTTTTAGCTTTAAAGACCTCGTACGCCTTTGAAAGTGGAACTCTCCGTGGAAGGGTTATTGATGGTTTCGGTAAACCCATTTCTTTTGCAAATATCGAAGCCATGTCTGATGGATCAAAATCAAAAACCACGTCTGACTCAACGGGAATATTTTCCGTTAATTATAATCCTGGCAATATTAAGCTTACCTTTCATAAGGAAGGATATATCCCGGCATATATACCATTATCCCTTGACGAAAAAACCGATCTTTCCCTGGATGATATTATTCTGTGGAAGATACCGCCCACGGGTGGCCTTTTTTTTGTGGGTGACAGTGATTACGTAGAAATTAACAAGGCGGAATATTATTTTGAAAGCAGCAGTAAGGAAAGGCGATTTTACGTAAAAGGTACGCCAGCAGTGATTAAAGGCCAGGCTATGAAGATTATTGATTTCCAAATAGATAATCCTTTGGTGACAGGAAAGACGCTTTATCGTGTGGATTCAAAAAATTCGGTAGGGAGTATAATCTTTTATCCTTCACAAAAATATGTTTTAAACAGGGAGGAAGATTCTTACACCAAAATTGCCGATAATGTGGGTCTGAGGAAGGTGAATTTACCTCCGGGTCGTTATTTTTACTGCACAGGAGAGATTACCATACGATCGAAGACCGGATTCGGTTTCTTTTTCGAGATATCTTCTTAAGCAGAAGACTTCTTTTTTGGAATAAGGGCTGTCTCAGAAATAATCTTCCTGAGTTCTTCGCCTTCGATAACCTCTTTTTCCAAAAGGAGTTTTGCGAGGGTTTCTAAACGGTCTTTATTCTCTTCGAGGATACCCTTTACCCTTGTGTGTGTGTCGAAGATGAGCTTCTTGACCTCATTATCAATATCTTTTGAAACTTCTTCACTCAATTCCCGACTCGTACGAAGCCCCAGATCCATGAATTGTGGCCTCCTGCCATTTTGGAATGTCATGGGACCCATTTTTTCACTCATACCATATTCCCTGACCATGCTCATGGCTATGTCCGTTGCCCGTTCAAGGTCATTCTGTGCACCCGTAGAAATCTCATGAAATTTAATTTCTTCTGCTACCCTACCACCCAAAAGAACGGCAAGTCGATCCAATAATTCCGATCTCGTCAATAAATAGCGGTCCTCTGTAGGCAACTGCAGGGTATATCCAAGGGCAGAGATTCCGCGGGGAATGATGGAAATTCTGTGGACTTTATCGGCGCCCGGAACAGACTCTGCCACTAAGGCATGACCAGACTCGTGGTAGGCAATAATCTCTTGTTCCTTTTTGCTCATGACCCTTTTTTTCTTCTCCAGTCCGGCAATCCCTCTATTGATGGCCTCTTCAAAACTGTCCATTCCTACCGCCTCATTACCTACCCGTGCGGCAAGAAGCGCGGCCTCATTGACTACGTTGGCCAGGTCCGCCCCAACAAATCCCGGAGTCCTCGCTGCTATGATTTTTATATCTACGTCCTTGCTGAGTTTTACATTTTTGCAGTGAACCTTTAATATCTCTTCCCTGCCTTTGATATCAGGCCTATCCACCAGGATATGCCTGTCGAATCTTCCTGGCCTCAGTAACGCAGGATCCAGTATTTCAGGTCTATTAGTAGCTGCCATGAGGATAACACCTTTTCTTGTGTCAAATCCATCCATTTCGAGAAGGAGTTGGTTCAGGGTGTTTTCACGTTCCTCGTGGCCGCCCGATATAGGCGCAGCAGCCCGTACTTTTCCCAGGGCATCAATCTCATCTATGAATATAATGCATGGGGCTTTTTCCTGCGCCTGGGCAAATAAATCACGTACACGTGCGGCGCCGACTCCTACAAACATCTCGACAAATCCCGATCCACCAATGGAAAAAAACGGCACCTTTGCTTCCCCTGCAACTGCCTTAGCAAGCAACGTCTTGCCTGTGCCCGTGGGGCCAACCAGTAATACCCCTTTGGGGATTTTCCCGCCTAATCTTTGGTATTTTTGTGGGTTTTGAAGATAGTCTATGATCTCTTTTAATTCTTCCTTGGCCTCGTCCACACCTGCTACATCATCAAAGGTAACACCCGTATCCTTATCGATGTAAAGGTTTGCCCGGCTCTTACCAATGGACAT
>JAUPKS010000375.1 GCA_030837315.1 Planctomycetota bacterium | reverse complement strand
TAGTCCTGTATCAAAATACCGTTCATGAATTAACCAAAAGGCTTGAAACCGTTGAAGGAGTGCAGCGCAGAGGGTTCATATTAGCGTCGTTAATGAAATTCAAGCAACTTTGCAACCACCCCGACCAGTTTCTTGGAACAGGCGGATATGAGGAGACCGACAGCGGGAAGTTTTTACGGTTGCGCGAAATTTGTGAAACGATCTACGAAAAGAGGGAGAAGGTATTGGTCTTCACCCAGTTTAAGGAGATAACCGGGCCTTTGCACGCATTTTTAAAAACGATATTCGAACGCGACGGACTGGTACTGCACGGCAGCACAGCCGTTGGAATGAGGAAAAATATTGTGGAACAATTTCAGGGTGGCGAGTATATTCCTTACATGGTATTATCGCTAAAAGCGGGAGGGGTTGGCCTGAATCTGACGGAGGCAAATCACGTGATTCATTTTGACAGATGGTGGAATCCCGCAGTTGAGAACCAGGCGACGGACAGGGCGTTTCGTATTGGTCAGAAAAAAAACGTTATCGTGCATAAATTCATAACGAAGGGAACCATAGAGGAAAAAATCAATGATATGCTGTGCGAGAAGACAAAATTGACGACAGACGTTCTACAAGTCACCGGCGAGGCGCTGATTACAGAAATGAATAATAAAGAGCTGGTAGACCTTTTCAAATTAACCTTATGACGGGGGGTAATTATGAGTTTCTGGGAATTCCCAAGATACGTTTCCGTGGGGGAAAAACAGCAGAGATCGAAAAAGAAATTAGAGCAGTTAACGAAGAAGAACAAGGATATAAAACCCGTGATACTAGAAGGCACAACCCTTGCGAAAACATGGTGGGGAAAGGCATGGAATAGAAATCTTGAGGCGTACGCAGATTACAGCAACCGCATAGGGCGGGGGAGGAGCTACGTGCGTTGCGGATCCGTGCTGGATCTCCAGATACAGGGAGGAAACATCCAGGCGCTGGTGCAGGGTTCCGATTCTGACCCCTATTCCATCGTAATAAAAATAAAGGCGCTAGAAAAAACCATTTGGAAAGAGATCAAGGATTTTTGTGCAGGCAAACTCGATTCGCTGCAAGAACTGTTGATGGGGAAATTTCCGGAGGCATTAGGTGAAATATTTACCGCTCACGGAAAGGGATTATTTCCTTCTCCGAAGGAGATAGATTTTGACTGTAGCTGCCCCGATTGGGCAAGTATGTGCAAGCACATTGCGGCAACCCTTTATGGAATCGGCGCAAGGCTGGATCACGATCCGAAGTTATTCTTTCTGCTCAGGAAGATTGAAATTGGAGATTTAATATCGGAAACTATTAGAGACAAAACGGAAGAATTACTGACACGGGCAAAGAGAAAGAGTTTGCGAATTATTGAAGACCAGGATTTATCATCCGTTTTTGGCATTGAGCTGGATAGCACGGCTGGTTTTGGAAAGAAAATCAATGTGAAAGTTGCAAATAAAGCCGAAGCTCAAAAAAAGGTAAAAGCTGCCGTTAAAACAGGGAGAAACCCCGTAAAAAAGTCGTCACACAAAGCTGGAAACCTGCAGAAAAAGAAGGCTGCAAGGAAAACAATAAAGAAAAAAAAGAATGGCTCTACAAAGACAACTGCAAAAGGAAAGGCAACCAAAAAACCAACCCAAAAACCGGCGAAAAAAAACACATGAAAATCTTTTGAAAGAAGCCAAAACACTATCAGGTGTAAGGACCAAGAAAGAAGCGATAGAGATTGCACTGGAGGAATTTCGAGAAGGGAAAAACTGAAAATACTTGTTGAACTTGAAGGCAAAATGGAGCTCCTGCAACATCAAGAAGCAAGACATGATACCATTCCATGTTTTAACAATTGAAATAATAATCAATACATTGATTGCTGCAACTGTCCTTTATGCCTGGCAAACATGACCTGAAGTTTCTGGAAGATTTCCTTTACCATAGTGGCATTATTCATATAGACAGCCCACGTGAATTGATCTTCTTCATAAGATTCTGCAAAACTTGGAATCATTTCATCTACCATACGGTTTGCCTGATTATGCCTTAGCATCAACGTCGGCACACGTCTCTCGCCATCGGTAAGCATTTCTACGGGTATAATCCCATTCCACTCCTTCGAAAAACCTTCCACTATGTAAGGTCTGCCCCGTTTATCAAATAATTGATACCATACATGGGCAAAGGCATTTGAATTCACTTTGTCTACAACCCAACCCCATATGATGTCACCGTCCATATCCAGCCCAGAAAGCTTGGAAAAGAATAAGAATACAGAATCCTCGCAGTCTCCATACCGGCTATGCCTTGTTTCCACCGGTGTCTGCCAGTAATCTGTCTTTGTCGGTTCGGCCCGATAGTTTATCTCAAAGGCAATTTCCTTATATGCCGCATAGATTTGTTCGCCGTTTTTGAAGGTTTTTACACACCATTCCCTGTAGAGCTGATTGTCAGGAATGTTGCCTCCATCGGTAGGATATGTAATCAGTGGTTTTATTGACCAGCCATCTTCAACAGGCTTGTAACCTTTTCCAGCCAGAAACAGGTCGGCATACGAAACATCGGCACATGATTCAAAACAATACGTGCACGACAGCGACAATGAGGCTGCAACCATTAAAACATACTTCAAACTTTTGTTATTTTTGCCCAATCAGTGAATCACCTCATAACCCTCTTTTTTAAGGGGGATTTTTTGTCAGCAACTATCAAGAACCCACATAAACAAATTGAATGACCCGTCGAAGCGGCGGGTCACTCAATTCAGGCTTCTTTTATAAAGCCTTCAAAAACTCAATCAGGTCCTGCATCTCCTGCGCACTCAGGTGTGACGTCCTTCCATGCATGTCCTTATCATTTACCGAGTTGTTGATCGTATCCATCAACGTCCTTGCACTACCAT
>JAUPKS010000063.1 GCA_030837315.1 Planctomycetota bacterium | reverse complement strand
GGAAGAACCTGGAATTGGAACTAAAAGAGGAAAAGAAAAAATTGGATAATATTGTAAGTGAAATTGGGGCAGACCTTTTAGTTATTGATAAGTATAATAAAATATTGTGGGCAAACAAGCGTCTCATCGAAAATCATGCCTTAGGCAAAGGCATAATAAATCAAACCTGCTTCGATGCTTATTGCCATCTTCAATCTGCCCCATCAGACTGCCCATCTGCAAAGGTATTTGAAACGGGGAAAATAAGCCAAATGGAGCGCATTATTTATAATCACAACAAAAAAAAATTCTGCAATGTAATTAGTTCTCCCATTTTTGATAAAGATGGAAATGTTGTGCAGGTACTGGAGTTGATTCAAGATATTACGGAGAAAAAGCAGGAAGAAGAAAAACAGCATAGGCTTCAGCAGCAATTGATGCACTCCGACCGGTTAATCTCCATTGGTCGGCTTGCAGCCGGTGTTGCTCATGAAATCAATACCCCTCTTGCGATTCTTTCTGGTATGCTACAAGGTTTTCTTGAACGAAATAATTCCTTTACCAAAGAAATAGTAAAAGAATTTAAAATGATGCATAAGGTAACAAAACGCATTGAAAAAACCGTCGATTCCTTATTGGAAATGTCTCATTTTGAAGGGAACGAGCAACCAAAACTTGTCAACATTAATGACCTGGTAAAAGATACCACTTCCCTTATTCTTGAACAATTTACTGCAAAAAATAAAAATATCGTTTTAAAATTATCTTCTGGTCTACCAAAAATCAAAGGTTTTGCAGAGCAATTGCAACAGGTGTTTATGAATTTATTGATTAACGCTGACGATGCTACTGATGATGGTAATACCATTTCAATAACCACAATTCAAAAAGATAAAAATACGATACATATTAGCTTTAAAGATACTGGCATGGGTATGTCTGAGGATATGCTATCCAAAATCTTTGACCCCTTTTTTACGACGAAAGAAGTGGGAAAAGGAACTGGCCTTGGATTATCTATTACGTATGGAATCGTAAAAAGACATCGTGGCACAATTCAAGTCAAAAGTAAATTAGGCAGAGGCACTACCTTTGATATTAATTTACCCTTAGACTTCGGAAAGGGAACAGTCCATGGATAGAGGGATAAAAATATTAGTCGTAGACGACGACAAGGACTATAATTTATATCTAACAAAATTTTTATCTGACGAAGGATATATAACAAAGGGTATTATAAAGCCAATGGATACCCTCCCTACTTTGGAACAGGAGAAGTTTCATATCGTTATCCTGGATCTCAAGATGCCCCAAATCAGCGGTACGGAATTGCTCAAAGAAATAAAATCGAAATACCAGAATGTTTGTGTTATCATATTAACTGGATTTCCCTCATTTAAGACGGCAGTCGAAACGATGAAGCTTGATGCCTTTGACTATTTGAAAAAACCGTTTGATTTAAACGATTTGCGAAGGGCACTGAATAATGCACAAAAGACCTATTGTCTTGTTGGAAACTCGAAGGACAGACTCAAAAGTTCTGTAGGGAAAAAACTGAAATTGTTAAGAAAGAGTAAAAAAATTACTCAAAAGCAGGTGGCCAGTCGTACCGGTTTATCACCGAGTTTATTATCCCAAATCGAAAATGGGCAAATCGCAGCCTCTCTTACTACCCTCGATAAATTATCTGCCTCGCTGAATGTGAAAATAGCATACTTCCTGGATGAAGAAGCCGGTGAATCCCTAGCAACAATTAATGAAGATAGTAAGCTTTAAACTATTTTTTTGTAGGAGTTTAACGTTCATGGATGCATTACTTAATATTATCTCAAACCTTGGTTCCCCTAAGATTATGGTGATTGGTGATTTCATGCTCGACAAATATGTATGGGGTGAGGTAAAACGTATATCGCAAGAGGCGCCGATACCCGTGATTAATGTTTCTTCTGAAGACGTCCGGCCAGGAGGCGCCGGAAGTGTGGTAAACAACTTGCAGACGTTAGGTGCGCAGGTGCTTGCTTGTGGGATTATTGGCGATGATGCCCACGGGCATACCCTTATGAATATCTTACACGGCATGGGAGTGGATACAGCGGGAATTATTATTGATAAAAGCCGTCCAACCATCCAGAAGATGCGTTTTATGGGTCATTTACAAACCGCGGGGAAGGGGGTACAGCAACTGCTGCGGGTAGATTATGAGAAGACCCATGTTATCTCTGCCGAAATAGAAGCGCAACTTACTGCATATTTAAATAAAAATATTCAACTCTGTGATATCGTCCTGGTTTCTGATATGAATAAGGGCTTGCTTTCTCATTCATTCTTGAAAACTATAGCAGCCCTTTGCAAAAAGCATAAAAAAATTGTGATTGTGGATCCAAAGCTTATGAATGATTACACGTGTTATGAAGGTTTTACCGCTATGACTCCCAATAGAAACGAAACAGAGATTGCCACCGGAATAAAAATCAGTGACGGTGATAGCCTCCATCGCGCTGGAAACAAGCTGGTATCGAGTCTTTCACTCGAGTGTTGTATCATTACCATAGATAAGGATGGCATGTTCATTTACCATAAGAATGGCAGTGGAAAGATTATACCGACCGTCCCGCGTGCTGTATCTGACGTGACAGGCGCCGGGGATATGGTACTCAGTATGTTTGGTATGGTGGTTGGCAGTGGCCATAGTTTTGAGGATGCCGCACTCCTTGCCAATATAGCCGCAGGTATAGAAGTGGGAAAAATTGGTGCAACACCAGTCAGTAAGGGTGAAATTCTCGGAGAACTCATAGGGGGAAGAAGCCCGATATCAGGCAAGATTAAAGATATCGACGTCCTGAAGGGCATACTTAATGAGCATAGAAAGAAAAACGATAAGATTGTGTTTACCAACGGTTGTTTTGATATATTACACGTCGGACACATTGAATACCTTAAATTTGCCAGAAAACAAGGCGATTTGCTCGTAGTAGGATTAAATACCGATCGATCTGTCGAGAGTCAAAAAGGCCCCACACGTCCTTTCGTTTCTGAAGCAGAACGCGCTAAAATGCTTGCTGCGCTGGAGGATGTAACGTATGTGGTACTTTTTGAAGAACTCACCCCCATGAATTTAATTAAGGCCGTAAAACCAGATGTCCTGGTGAAGGGAGAAGATTGGAAAAATGCCGGGGCGGTAGGCGGGGAACTTGTCGAGTCATACGGGGGAAAGGTTGTTTATGCGCCCTTTGTTGATGGTGTTTCGACCACCAACATCGTTTCCAGAATAATCAAGAGACACACCCAGATAGAATCGCTGAAAGACGCAGCAGGTCAAGTACAATAGAAAGAGAGAAGGGGATATTCATGGAAGACATTGAAATACAATTACAAGAAAGCATCGATACGAAAAAAGCATTATTGTCGACTCATCTTGATGTGGTGAAAAAGATAGCTGATGCTATCGTCAGGGCATTTAAGAACGGTCGCCGCCTGTATCTTATTGGCAATGGAGGGAGCGCAGCAGATGCCCAGCATATTGCAGGCGAATTGATCGGAAGATTTAAGATGAACCGACGCCCCCTTCCTGCGGTTGCCTTGACAACCGACACTTCTGTAATGACTGCGCTGGCAAATGACTTTGGATACGATACCTGTTTTGCCAGGCAGGCCGAGGCCCTGGTTAGCCCCGGAGACGTTATCCTTGCTTTGAGTACCAGCGGAAATTCAAAGGGCATTCTCAATGCGGTTCAAGTTGCAAGAGAACGCGGTGCAGTTGCCATTGGGTTTACCGGGAAGGATGGCGGCCTCTTAAAAGATGTGGTAGATATCTGCTTAAAAATTCCCTCAAACAACACGCCTCGGATACAGGAATGTCATATCACCGTAGGACACATTTTGTGCTCAATTGTCGAGAAGGAACTTTTTGGAACCGCAACTAAATGAAAAAGAGAAAAGCCGTTTTTCTTGATCGGGACGGTACCATTGTCGTCCATGAGCCTTACCTCAGTTCTCCCAATCAACTAAAATTATTACCCAATGCATCACACGGGATTCGCCTCTTTAAAGAACATGGTTATCTGATCATTGTTATTACGAATCAATCTGGTATAGCAAGGGGGTTCTTTGATGAGGAACGGTTAATGCTTGTCCATAGGAAATTGATGGGCATGCTGGAAGATGAGGGGGCAATGATTGACGACCTGTATTATTGTCCGCATCACATCGAAGGAATTATAGAACACTACAAGGTAGATTGTGATTGCAGAAAACCCAAGCCCGGAATGATTCTTGATGCTGCCAGAAAGTATGATATTGATTTGACACAATCCCTGATGATTGGCGATTCAGAGACAGATATGCTGGCAGGGAAAAATGCGGGATGCCGGTGTGTGTTGATAAAGAATGACTGGAGTCGTGCATCCATAGACATAATCATACGTATGGATTATGTCGTAAAAGACTTATTGGAAGCAGCAAGGATTTTTGGGGATTAAGAAATAAATAGGCGGCACAGCAAAGAAAGAGTGTATATCCGTAATTTATTTTGGATGTGCTTGCTGGCCAGGTTCAGTTTCTTTTGCCACCCAATCCAGGTAATGCTTCGAACCCCGGGTGATCGGCAGGGCAATAATCTCCGGCACTTCATAACTATGCAATTGTTTGACGCGTTTTTCCACTGTGTTGAACAGGTCTTCATGCGTCTTGCATATCATGAGCGCTTCGCGTTCAATATGCAATTTGCCTTGCCATTTGAAAATAGACTCGACTGATTGAACGATATTGCAACATGCAACGAGGCTTTCTTCCACTAATATTTGCCCAATCTTCCTCGCCTCATCTATGGTGCTGGCTGTCACAAAAATCATAATTGTTTGAGCCATAGTATTTGTTTTATCCGGCATACTCTTGATCAATTGTCTGTTTATCACACATGCCGCCGCGCCTTTTTAAAAGGGATTCTATTTCTCGGCTGCCCTCTTCATCCCGTGTTACATATACCAGCGTACAACGGCATCCCTTGGGACTTCTGCAACCTGCGTGTGGGGGTTTCATGGTTTGTAATATTTTATGGTTGGGAAGCAAATGCCTTCCATCTAATTCCATACATGCACTACAAGTATTACCATCTTTGGTTGCTGAATAAAAGACGTAGGCTATTTCTTTCAGGTGTGTGATAACTACATCTGGTTTTTTATCTGTGTGATGTTGAGTAACATTTCTTGACGTCTTGCTTTTTAACCTATTTTTAAAGAGAGAATAAATTATATAGGCAGCTATTAAAAGGACAAGAAAGCGCGTCATTGCTTATACTGTACCTTTAGGCTTTCTCATCATAAATAAAAATAAGCCGCCCAATACCAATACAGTTTGTGTTAAGATAATACTCTTGATCCATATCGCAAAACATTTCCATAATAATTCTTCCCCACGAAACTGATCGATTGCATGGGAAACACTCCTAAAGGCATAAATCGCAATTAATAAGATAAATAATGCCATAATCGTTATGATCAGTGCCTTTAGTTTTTGTTTCATAGTTATTATCTTCCAGATATCATATTCATCAAATGTTAAGAATTATCGTATAACAATTACCTTTTCAGGTTCTTCGTGTTTATTCACGGTTTCTCCCTGTTTACCAGGAGCACTTGAATTCAGATCAAAGAGTTTTTTATACTCTGAGGCTGCTTCATCTATCATACCCTTTTCCTCATAGACATACGCTAAATTGTATCGGGCATTTACGTTTGCGGGATTCGTATTAACAGTCTTCTTAAATTCGCTTAAGGCCTCTTCTGTCATATTTTTACTTGAATACGCCAATCCCAAACTAAAATGAGCCCTTGATGAAGCAGGATTTAATTCCAGCAGTTTTTTCCACAGAGAAATCGCTTCGTCATATAAACCCTCTTGCAAATAAACCATACCCAGCTTATCGTATGCTTCCAGGAAATTTGGATTTGACACAATTGCCTTGTTAAACATAATGCCGGCCCTATCGAGTAATCCTTTTTCGGCATATGCCTCGCCTAATTTATAAAAGGCACGGGTGTTGCCGGGATTCATCTTTAGTATATTCTCGTATTCATGAATTGCTTCGTCGCTGAGACCTTTCCCAAGATAGGCATCTCCAAGATTAAGTCGCACGATGACATTTGAAGGATCGTTGGTGAGAATTTCCTTATACACGCTTATAGCATCGTCTAGCATTCCTTTCATAACATAGGTATGCCCCAGATAACAAGAGGCCATCATATCATGGGGATCGTCAGCCAGTACCTTTTTGAATGACATTACCGCTTCATCTAAAAATCCCCGCATATACTGATTGTAACCCGTGATACTTCCAGGTGCTATTCCCTTGTTAGCAGTTTGATAGGACATGGTTTTTTCATATACCTTTTTTTCTTCGTTCGCTATGTCTAGATTTTTCCTTGCCTCCAGGTCTTTGGGATTTATTTTCAACGCCAAATTATGTTCTGCAATGGCCTCATCAAACATGTTCTTGCATCGATACGCAAATCCCAGATTATCATGTGCCTTGCAATAATCGGGGTTGACCTTAATTGCTAATTTAAACTCCGCTGCCGCGTCATCGAACATCTTTTTCTTACAATATGCCACACCCAGGTTGTTGTGGGCTTCAGCAAAGTCGGGATTGATGACGAGTGCCCGCTTAAACTGCATAATTGCCTCATCGAGCATATCTTTATTTACATATTTTGCACCGAGGTTATTAAACTGCATTGCTAACTGATATTGATCTGCTTTGCTGGTATGATTTTTTTTGTTTGGGGAAGCACAACCCAGGAAACTCAATATGAGACATATTCCTATCAAGGTTTTTTTCATTATCGTGGAATCCTTCTAACGCCAAGTATTGTTGATCTATCAGTTTAAGTCTTAATATAAATGTATATTGAATCCCTATCAAAGTCAATAATAAAAACATTTAACTGATGTGATTTTGCTGTTTCTTCAGAGAATTGAGCCAAAAGAAAAACTCCTTGGTAAAATTATACAACGATGTTAAAGAGGAGGCTATTGCGAGGAAGAAACTTGCAACCTATTTCAGTCATTCCCAGTACCTCTTTTACCCGAATTACTTCCACAAAAATTTTGTTTCCTTCGTGATCATACTCCGGAGAAATAGCCAGGATGCTTGCCTCTTCTTTTTTTTCGGGGAAAACAACCAGAATACTGCCTATAGTTATTTTTTTCTTTGCTTTTAATCGTAACCCACTTTTTGAAATATCAACAACAATCCCTGAAAATGCAGGCTTTTTGAGTTCATTTACTTTTTTAAACTTACACGTAAAGATATGATAAAAGCGTTCTTGTCTCAATAAACCTGGCAATTTGTCTTCAGCCTTGTTCGATTCTTTTTGGCGTTTTGTGCCTGAGCACTCTCTTTCTGTAATGAGGTCGTCAATACAATTCTGAGCCTCATAAAGTTCATCCAGAGATAAATCTTCCAAGAGCTTCATTGCCTTTTTTTTAAAAGGCATATCCGGTAGTTTTTTATTCCCCATAAGTATTTTTGTCCATCACCACCTTCGGCGTTACACAATTATCAATCAAAATAAAAAAACAACTCTTTTTTAGCGCTCAGGCATGCAACAACTTCGATACCTCTTCCTGCAATATGTTTGTTACTTGAATTGTGTATTCGCGATCCGTCCTAGACCCATCGAAAGAGAGAGGTTTACCAAAGGATATCCTGACGTATCTTTTCTCCGGGTTGGATAACCATCCACGTTTTGGCATAAATTGATTACTGCCATAGATAGCCATTGGCACAACCCTCCTTCCGGATTTTAAGATAATCAATGAAATTCCCCTTTTGAATTCACCCAGTTTGCCATCCTCGCTTCTCGTTCCCTCCGGAAAGACCACAAGCGATTTCCTTGATGATAGTTTTTTAATGGCTGTTAACAGGGTTGCATAAGACTTTCTGTCATCGGTCCTTTGAATAGGGATGTGTCCAGATACAGTCATGTATGCACCCAGGATTGGGACGTGGAAGACCGTATCCTTTGAGATAAAGCTAAAGTTGGTGGGTATAAAGGCCAGAGAGAGTTTAATATCCATCATGCTTTGATGATTTGAAATAAAGATAACAGGCTCGTCCCTGGGTATGTTCTCAATGCCTTGGATTTCAACCTTCATACCCAAGAGTTTAAATGAAATACGGCTAAAAAATCGTTCTATGGCATTAAATACGTTTTCTTTCTCCCGTGTATCTATGCTTAGGATTACTGCCGTCAATATGGAAAGCAGCCAAAGTACGACAAATAACGCCCATGAATAGAGAGTAAACAGTATTTGATAAAATGTGTGCATCATGTGCTATGCTTTGTCCCTCGTTTCACTCAAAACCATGCCTGAAAACACACAGGCCTTTGGCACATCGTAAGGAAATGAAAATGAAACACATCTAAGGCTCTTATCACTAAGAAAGGATGTGCATTGAGATTTTACTATACCCGGATATTGTAGCTTTAAATTTATGTTTTTCAACAATAAGATTTTGTTTGAGTAAATTTTATAAGTAGATGACGGTATCTCATGGTCGTGGTGATATCTGAATGCCCTAACAACTCTTTAGTCGTGACGATATCGGAACCAACGTCACTATGCAGGGTAGCGAAGGTGTGACGCAAATTATGGAAAGTAATACTATGGATACCAAACTGCTTGAACAAATCACTAAACCGACCGCTATAAATAGTTACCATCGATAAATTAATTTCCCTGTCCTCAAATAGTCTGTCACCTGCGTCTTGCTTCTGAAGATTCGTTAACGCCCAGACCGTGTTTAATCAAAATTTCTCGAATAAATGACTCTCCAAGAATAAGAATTAAGGGAAGGCCGTTGGAGTCGGCTTTTCGCTTCGTCAAGATAACCCTATCAACTTTAACATCTCAATTGCATTTTTAACCGATTGTCCTGCATGGCAATTATTGAACATGACGATAGTCTTCCCGGTAATGCCGGATATGTTCTTTATATCTGGCACAAAAGACTTCAACTCTTCAGGTGTGTAAAGATAGTCATACCGTTCTGCTGCCGATGCATCAAACCAATTCAGATTCCTGCCATGAAACCTGAAGTATCCCAGGCTGGTTGTTGCTTTTGGATTATAAGGCATAAGACCTTTGAGTTTGGGTTCATCTACGATGCAGTATCCAATATGGTTTTCCTTCAGGAACGTCAAACTTCTCTCGTTGTGCCAGGAGTAATTTCTAAACTCTACTACCAACGGAATATCTATTAATCTCTCTTTGAATGCCAGAAGATAGGTATAGTTATCCATTATTGCATGGAAGCTATAAGGGAATTGGGCGAGAATTGCGGACAACCTGCCCTCTTTTCTCAAAGGGTCAACAGCATATAAGAAACGGCCAAAAGAGTCTTTATTGTCAATGAATGTTCCTGTTTCTTTATCCCTTATTTCATG